>NZ_LCWL01000047.1:0-45979 GCF_001441695.1 Alishewanella sp. WH16-1
CTCACAAAGGTCATACGTATGTGGCGTTGCTGCCTCAGCTGCCACAGTTAATAAATAACCAGCCATTATGAGTTTTACAGTTTTTTGTAGCATATCCTACCCTAACTTATTTCATGATTATCTAATTAAATATAGGACATACATTGTAAAAATTGCAAAATAAGTTGTCCAAGTTGGTATAGCCTGCCCAGTTAATGACAAAAGCAACGAATGTCTCATAAAGGTGATAAAGCCGACATTCGCTAACATATTATTGTTTAGTCTTGAAATTCTGGTTTTCGCTCATACCAGTCAAATCAGGCCGTTTCACCAAACCTCATCTCTTGTAGAACGGTTAACAGCTCACTGCGTCCTTCCTCAATGAAAAGTAGGGCTCGAGGGCATTGACCATTAAGCCTCGGGATTGGCGTATCAAGCCATTCATCTAACTGAGCTTTATCATTATTGAAGAACATGTTTAGCTCATGCTCAAGTTGCAATTCTGAACAACAAATATGATTTATTTGCATGCACTTGCCTTAAATGCTTTTGCTGTGATACGTCACATTTAAATGTTTAAAATAAAAATCGATTTATGTATGGTCGTTAATGATCCAACGTTGTTGGGTGTAATGGGTTTCCGAGGCGCCTTTAATCGCATATTGTAAAGAAAATGTACATAGTGAAATAATCGCCGCCTCCTACGGAAGCTTCTCTCCAGCGCCGCACTGTGTAACTTTATTACAGTTTTGAAAGCCGGGTTACAATGAGGAGCTTTGAATTCGTCATGTTGCGATGTTATTGAGCTATGGTTTATAACTTCTAAGATATTGATTTAAAAAAACTTAAATTATTAATCTATGATTTAAACGACACCCGTCACCGGTTTACGAAACGATAACCAGCCGGTACCCGAGTTAAAGCGGTCACGGGTATCAAATAACGGTGCGCCACTTAACGCATCGATAAAAACCCCATCCGGCGTATTACGAAATTGCTCATATTGCTGGCAAAACGGCCTGTCGGTGCCACTGTTAAAGGCCACTTTATAGGCTTCGCTTTGCTCTCCCAGCTGAAAATGCCCCAGCACCCGGTAGAAGTCTGCCGGCGCCAGATAGCCCTGAATACCCAGCGCCTCAACCCCATCCTGCAAAAAGTACAGTGTAGGTGTGGCAAAGGTCGGGGTTTTCAGCTGCAGTTGTTGTAGCTGGCTGGCGCGGCGCAAATGCAGCGGAATGGCGCCCTGATAGTGCTTAACCACATCAGCTTTAAACTTTTCACAGTACGGACAGTCCGGCGCATCTAACAGCACAATATGTTTACCGGTCAGCAGTGCGCTGTTATCTACCGCAGCGATCACAGGCTCAGGGCTATCGGCAAAGCGTACGCCGGTGGCGTGGTCCGGGCAGTAGCCATTCGGGTTTTTCGCCAGATAATCCTGATGATAGTCCTCGGCCGGATAAAACTGCGGTAGCGGGATAATTTGTGTTTGAATGGTTCCGTAGCCGGCCGTAGTGAGTAAGGCCTGATATTCTGCGGTCACCTCACGCGCCAGCGCGGCCTGCGCCTCATTCTGATAAAAAATAACCGAGCGGTATTGAGTGCCAACATCGTTACCCTGGCGGTTTTGCTGGGTTGGGTCGTGCATTTCATAGAATTGTTGCAGCAATTGCCTGGCACTAATCAGCTCTGGCTGAAACTGAATTTGTACCACTTCGGCGTGATTATTCGGGTTAAATTGATGCCGGCGTTGGGTAATTTCACGGTAAACCGGCCTGACTCCTTTACCACCGGCGTAACCGGCCTGCACATCCAACACTCCTGGCATCGCCTCAAAGCGCTTTTCCACCCCCCAAAAACAACCGGCACCCAGCACCAGGGTTTCGGTGTGCAGCGTCAGCTGGGTTTGCTCAGCGGTTGCTTTGGCAACTGCTGCACTGCAGTTAGCGATAGCTGCTAACCAAAGAAGATGGAACAAAAATCGCCGTAACATCATTAGTACCCTCTCGCACCTGGCGTTGTAACACTGTGCTTTGTACGAACAACGTGTTGCTTAAGACCAGTTATCCTTAGTTTAGACGATAATTTCCTTAGCTTATCCAAACTGGCTGGCCGCGTAAAAGCGGGCCAGCAATACTGATTCCCGTACTCAAACATAAGGAATCAGCAACATGAAAATCGAAAAAGAATTAAAGTTACTGCGCGTTGCCGTATTAGCCAGCCTCAGTTTGTCAGCAGTGATCCTGACTACAGGCATGAAAGCCAATAATGACGCCCGGTTTGAAACCCTGTCGGTCGAGCGGTTAAATATTATTGAAGCAGACGGCACCGTGAAAATGCTCCTGACTAACACAGCCCGTTTCCCGACTACTGAAGAGGTAAATGGCCGGGTATTAAATGAAGATCGGAAAAAGCGTGCCGGGATGCTGTTTTTCAATGAAGAGGGGATCGAAGCGGGTGGCTTTATTTATGATGGCAGTAAAAATGAGCAAGGCCATAGCGCCGGTATGTCATTAACCTTTGATAAGTACGACGGTGATCAGGTGATGCAGCTGCTGACCGTGGATGAGAAGCGCGGTGATAAACGTGTTATCCGCTCCGGACTGGCGTTTAATGACCGGCCACAATTCGAAACCCAGCAAGGTACCCGCGACATTATGCGCGAGCTGGCGCAAATTACCGATCGGGCGGAGCGACGGAAAAAAATTAACGAATATCAAGAGCAGGGTTTAATTGGTGGCGCGCCACGGATCCTGATCGGCAAAACTGCGGAACAGAATAATGGTTTGTTTTTGTTCGCAAAAGACGGTTCACCCCGGGCCATGTTTTATGTAGACGAGCATGACCAGGTGCAGTTACAGTTCTTAAATAGCAAAGGCGAGGTGACGCACACCTGGTCGGGTAGCGAGAGCAACTAAAGCTGAAACTGTGCCGGCGCCAGACGCCGGCACCTTACTCTTAACAAGGACGACCTTTTATGTGGCAAGCTTTCCTCAGATATTTACAGGTTGACCGCACTTTTCTGCTACTGGTATTCGTATTCAGTTATCTGCTGGTAATCAGCAACCGGGTGCGGGCCGGTATGATGTCCTGGTATGTGCTGACACCCGAGGGGCCGCTGGCCAGCTTTGCCGCCGCACTGCTGATTTTTGTGCTGTTAAGGTTTTGGTTAAATCGGCAAGCGGAAGTGGCGCCATCCGGTAACCGCCATTCAATATATCTGCGTAGCTTTGCGCTGGGGCTTGGTGCCTACCTGTTGTTTACTAATGCTCTGGGTCTGCTGATTGCCGCGCTGTTTGGTAATCTGGCCCGAAATTTTAATCCAGAAACGCTGCTGCATAGCAATCTCAGTCAGGTCGTGGATTTTTTGTTGTATGCGGGGCTCTATCTCGCCTATCACCATAGTCAGCAGGCCGCAGCGTACCGCCAGCAGCTGGCCGACTATCAGCAGCAGCTGGCCGCTTTACAATTACAGCAATTAAAGGCGCAAATGAACCCGCATTTTGTGTTTAATGCGCTGAATACTCTCGATGAGTTGATTGCGGTGGCGCCGGAGCAGGCCAGCAGTTATTTGCAACACTTTGCCAGTTTATACCGGATGTCATTGCGCTATGCAGAGCAGCAACTGGTGCCACTGAGCGATGAGCTTAATTTCGCCCGTCATTATTTTCAGTTAATGCAGCTGAGGCTGGGTGACGGCTATCAGCTCGAGATTAAGGCTGATGACCAGGCCGCAACCTACTGGTTGCCCCCCTTTAGTTTGCAACTGTTGTTAGAGAATGCGCTGTTGCATAATCAGGGTTCAGCTGCGCAGCCATTACGGGTAGCGGTAGTGGTGCGGGATGGCCGGTTGGAGATCAGTAATCCGCTGCAACCCAAGCCGGTACCGGTAACAGGCAATGGTGTTGGTCTGGCGAATCTGGCGAAGCAGTGGTTATTTTTATCGGGTGAAAATATCCGCATCAGCCGTGATACGCAGCAGTTCAGCGTCAGTCTGCCCTTATTGGAAGAACATGCTCATGTTTAATGTCGTCATTATTGAAGATGAACCGCTGGCGCGCAGTAAGCTAAAGCGTTTACTGCAGCAAATCGCGGAACCGATACAGGTTATCGCAGAGCTTAGCAGCGTCAGCGAAACGCAGGCCTGGCTGAGCAGCGGCGGGCACGCCGATCTGATTTTTTCAGATATTGAATTGCTCGATGGCAATGTTTTTCAATGTTATCAACAGCAGACGCCGCCCTGCCCGGTTATTTTTATCACCGCTTATGATGACTTTATGTTGGCGGCGTTTGACTCACTGGGGATTGCTTATCTGCTAAAGCCATACGATCTGACTAAGCTGCAACAAGCCTGGCAGAAATTCCGGCTGTTAACCGCGAAACCAGAACACGGCAACAACGCCCTGGCGCAGCAGTTACAAACGCTGCTACAACATTTGCCCATTCCCCAGCCGTCCTATGTCACACGGATCCCAATCCGGCAGCAGCAACAGATCTACTTTCTGGAGGTGGCACAGATTCTGTATCTGCAGGCCGATGGCAACCTGGTGATGGCCTTTGATCAGGCTGGGAAACGACATTTTCTGCCCTATGCTTCGTTACAGGCAGCAGAGGCGGCACTGGATCCGGCGCGCTTTTTCCGGATTAACCGCAGTGAGCTGGTGCAGGGGCTACATATTCAGCGCTTAGAGCGTTATTGTAAAAACACTCTGACGCTCTATATGCCGGCTGGTATCCAGCTGAAAACCAGCCAGAGCCGTACCAGCGAATTTAATCGCTGGTTAGGGCTAAGCACCGGTTAAAGCCTTAGGCAAAGGTCAGCACCAGACTGATAATGACACCACTGATCAGTAGTTGCATCAGACAAAAGCCCATAATGTCCTTCGCTTTTAACCCGGCAATTGCCAGTACCGGTAGCGCCCAGAACGGCTGAATCATATTGGTCCAGGCATCGCCCCAGGCCACCGCCATCGCGACCCGATTAACATCGGCGCCCAGCTCTAGTGCTGCAGGCAACATTACCGGTGCCTGCACCGCCCATTGACCACCACCCGAGGGCACAAAGATATTGACGATACCAGCACTGATAAAACTCCAGAACGGTAAGCTGTGGGCACTGGCGAAACTAACAAACCACTCTGACATACTCTGCGCCAGCCCGGATTGAATCATGACTGCCATAATGCCGGCATAAAACGGGAACTGGATTACAATACCGGCACCGCCCTGAATTGCTTGTTGCAAGCTGTGCAGTAAACGGCGCGGCGTGCCGTGTAGCACTATGGCAAGAAAGATAAACAAATAGTTGACGATATTCAGATTTAAACTGCCGCCTTTGACAAAATACTGCACCAGATAGGCGATACCGACAAAGCCTACTAACAGCGCCAGCAACATACTGTTTTCCAGTTTATCGGCCGGCCGCTCATTACTGCCAACTGGCGCGGGTTGGTCCTGCAATTTAGCCGGGTCGACATAGATGCTGTCAGCGGCTTTGGGCAGCATCAAGCGGTTAACCAGCGGCACCGCGATAAACAGAATGGCGACCAACAGCAGATTAAAGTTGGCAAAGATGGTGTCAGTCGTTGGAATCAAACCAATCAGGTTTTCACTAAAGTGTCCGGGTGTGGCAATAGTCAGTGGCACTGAACCGGCTAAGCCGCCATGCCAGACAATAAAGCCAGAATAGGCACTGGCTACCAGCAAGCGGTAATCGACCTGAATTTGCCGTGCCAGCGCTTTCGCAAATAAGGCGCCAACCACCAACCCAAAGCCCCAGTTCAGCCAGCTGGCCAATAGTGAAATCAGTGTCACCAGTATAATGGCCTGGCCCGGACTTTTCGCCAGCGCGGCCAGACGATTCAGTAAGCCGGTCACCAGTGGCGTACTGGCCAGCATATAACCTGCTACCAGCACCAGTAACATCTGCATCGAAAAGCTGAGCAGACCCCAGAAACCATCGCCCCACTGTGTGACAACCGCCAGCGGGCTTTGTTGTTCAAACAGCATGGCGGCAGCAAACACCACCAACGTCAGTAACAACACAAAGATATAAGGGTCTGGCAGATAACGCTCCACCAGCCTCACAAAGGGTTTAGCAGCGGTATTTAGCATAACAGGCTCTTTTTATTACTTATTGTGATTAGGGATACCTTAAAGCATTCACAGCGTTAGCACTAGCTAACAGCAAGGTGCTTGGACCACTTCTGGTTAGCTTTCCACCTTTTATGGCTGGCCTCGGGGCTTGGATCTGCAGTATGCTAGGGGCTTCGGGACAGAAACGGATACCAAGATGCAATTTACAAAAAAACTTATCGCCGGTGCGGCATTATTAGTCGGCAGTGCGCTGTCATTCTCTTCTCAGGCGACGATTGTTGAGTTCAGAACCTCACTCGGTAATTTTGAGGTCAATTTATTTGATGAGACTACACCGGAAACGGTGGCTAACTTTCTGAAATATGTTGAAGCAGAACGTTACAACAATTCAGTTATTCACCGTATGGTGCCAGATTTCGTGGTGCAGGGCGGCGGTTTGTACTACCCCGGTGAATTACCGTTAAAATCGATCCGTACTTTTCCTGCGGTAAAGAATGAGAAAAAATGGTCGAACCGCCGTGGCACTATCGCTATGGCTAAATTAGACGGGCAACCTGACAGTGCAACCAGCCAATGGTTTTTTAATTTAAAAGACAACCATGCTGGTGACGCGCGTCTGGATTCTCAAAACGGTGGTTTTACCGTTTTTGGTCAAATTTCTGCACAAGGCTTAGAAATTCTGGACCAAATTGCCGAATTAAAGCGCTTTAATATGGGCGGAGCGGCAACCAGTATTCCATTACGCGACTACACCGCAGCCGATGCTGCTGCCGGTAAGACTGTTACACCGGATAATCTGGTGATGATAGAGAGTATCGTAGTGGTAGATGATCGGCCAGATACCGCAGCCGGCTTGTCACCTGTTGCCAATGAAGCCCAGGTTGATGCACCAGTACAGGAAGAAGACAACTCCAGCTCTGGTGGTGCCGTCAATTTCCTGTTGTTACTGCTACTACCGCTGGCATGGTTACGCCGTCGCGTTAAAAATTAACTCGCGCAGCCCTGCCAATGGTGCTTGGCAGGGCGTCTGTAAATGCCGCTTTCTACTGATACACTGCAACAATTATCCAAACTGGCGCTGGCTGAGCCGGCCAGTGCAGCCTATCAACAGGTACTCCTTAGTTTAGCCTTGCCCCTGACTGCAATGTCCAAGCCCACTGTAATTGGGATTAGTGGTGCCCAGGGTACGGGTAAAAGTACCTTGGCAGCGCTGTTAGCAACGGAGCTGCAATATCGGGGGATCCGCTGCACCAGTGTCTCACTGGACGATTATTACTTGCCAAAGACAGGGCGCGCAGCGCTGGCTGAGCAAGTGCATCCGCTACTGGCACAACGAGGTGTGCCCGGCACACATGACATTCATAAGGCGCTTGCCGATGTGCAGCAAGTTATGGCCGGGCAGCCAGTCGCGCTGCCGGTATTCGATAAAGCACTGGATGAGCGGCGACCAGACCGACCTGCTGTAACGCTGGATCTATTGCTTGTTGAAGGTTGGTGTCTGGGATTACAAGCGCAATCTGCAGCCGAGTTGGTGCGGCCAGTGAATACACTGGAAGTCGCGGAGGATCCGCAGGCTCACTGGCGCAAATATGTTAATCAGCAGCTGGCAGGTGCCTATCATGACTACTTCTGTTTACTCAAACCGCTGATTTGGTTAAAAGCGCCGGATTGGCAAAGTATTTGTCGCTGGCGCCAGCGGCAAGAACAACAACTGTGGCAGCAACGTGGCGCCGGCATGAGTGATGCACAGTTACAACGTTTTATGTTGTTTTTTCAGCGTCTGACCGAACTGAGTTATCAGCAGTTACCGGCACGGGCAAACTATACTGTGGTGCTGGACGTGCTACAGCAGCCATATCTTAGGAGTTAACCGTGGCAGCTATGATTTATACTCAGCGCTTAATGATGCGGCCGCTGACCCTGACTGATGCCCCCTTTATGTTGCAACTGCTGAATGACAGCGCCTTTATCGCCAATATTGGTGATCGTGGCGTCAGAACGGTCGCAGAAGCAGAGGCGTATCTTAGCAACGGTCCATTAGCCAGTTATCAGCAATACGGTTTTGGTCTCAGAGCGTTGGAATTGCAGCATAATGGCCAATTAATCGGGATCTGCGGTCTTATCCAGCGCGATACTTTGGATGCACCTGATCTGGGCTTCGCCCTGCTACCCGATTTTACGGGGCTGGGTTATGCCTATGAAGCCGCAAAGGCTGCATTGCAGTGGGCTGTGGCATTAAAGATCGCACGGCTTTATGCAATCGTCAGCTTACAGAATGCGCCTTCACAGCGCTTACTGGCTAAACTGGGTTTTAGTAATCAGGGTGTGATTAACTGGCAACAGCACGAAGTTTTGCTGTATCAGCTGGTTTTACCGGGCTAATTACAACAGGAGTTCCGTCAAACGATGCCGATGCTGCGCCTGGTGTTATCCCGTCTGACAGAAGACTACCTGTTGCTAACCTTAGTGTTACTGCTACCGCTTCTGCTCTGGCTGCAGCCTGTTACACCCGGCGTCATGCTGGCGCTGGTAGACTGGCAGACGGTTTCTGCTCTTGCCGGTTTAATGTTGCTCAGCCGCGCTTTAGAGGACAGCGGCTATCTGGCACGTTTTGCCGCCTGGCTGGTGGCGCGCTGTCATGTGGAGTGGCTGTTGGCGGCCCTGTTGTTATTATTTGCTGCCCTGTTGGCTGCCGTGGTAACCAATGATGTGGCCTTGTTTATTTTGGTGCCGATTGCGTTAAGTCTGGGCCGTTTAACCGGCCTGGCCAGTGGCCGGCTAATTATCTTTCTGGCACTGGCGGTCAACGCTGGTTCAGCCTTAACACCGATCGGTAATCCGCAAAATTTATTGTTATGGCAAGCTTCTGGTTACAGTTTCTGGCAGTTTACGCTAATGATGGCACCGCTGGCGTTTAGCTTGCTGCTTTTGATCATACTGCTTAGTTACCCGGCATTTAGTGCTCGCCGCTTGAGTATTAAGGTACCTCACAACACCAGCCTGGATAACCGGCGTTTGCTGTATTGGGCCTTGCCGGGGTATCCGTTGTTTATTCTGGCAATGGAATATCAATTAGCGCCTTATGCTGCCGCTGCGGTGCTGGCTGCATTTCTAATCGCTAAACGCTGTGTCGTCTTCGGGATTGATTGGTTATTACTACTGGTATTCGGCCTGATGTTTATCGATCTCGGTTTATTGGCACAACTACCTTTAATGCAACAGCTGGCAACGGCACTGCTGGCATTACCGCATGGCAGCTACACCGGAGCTGCCATGTTATCGCAACTGATTTCCAATGTACCTGCAGCGATTTTTTTACAGCATTTTACTGATGATTGGCAGGCCTTAAGCTGGGGAGTCAGTGTTGGTGGCTTCGGGCTCGCTATAGGTTCGCTGGCCAACCTGATTGCCCTGCGGCTGAGTAAGCAGCAGGGTTTATGGCGTGAGTTTCATTATTGGTCGCTGCCGGTATTTATACTGAGTCTGGCGTTGGGTTGGGCGCTGATATAGATCGTCGTTATCATTCGTCAGCTTTTATATTCTGCAGCAGCAGTCTAAGATGGTGATAAGAACAGCAGGAGCTGCCCCGAGAGCAGGTGTTAAGCAGGTTCGGCATTAGGTTCGGACAGAGGGATCCGTATGCGTTTATTTTGCTCATGGTTATTAACCTTAAGTTGCCTGGCATTGCAGCATCCAGCGGTAGGCGCCGCTACGCCGATAATTGCCGCCGATTATCTGGAAACCTCACCTCACCGCGAACTAATTGAATATGCGTTAAAAGTGACCGAAGCAGAGTATGGTCCAGCAACGCTGACCTTTAGTGGTGAAATGGTACAGGGGCGGGCCGAGCAACTATTGAAGGATGGCAAGCTGCTGCATTTGGTGGTGTTTGCGCCATCGCCGGAGCGCGAGCGCGACCTGTTACCGGTCTATTTTCCATTGAGTCAGGGCTTATTGGGTTATCGCTTATGTATCATTAATAGCGGACAACAATATAAGTTTGATGCGATTCAAAATCTGCAAGACTGGCAGAAAGCCGACCTGAGTATTGGCCAGGGTACACACTGGCCAGATGTGGCGATACTGCGCCATAATAATCTGACCGTTGTCACCAATCCTTTGTATAGTTTGCTGTTCGAGATGGTGCGACAACAGCGCTTTGATTGTTTCGCCCGCAGCGTCGACGAACTAGTGCGTGATTTGCAAAATGAGCATGCCAGCGGTTTAGTTGCCGAACAGCAGTTACTGCTACATTACCCACAGTTATCGATGATTTTTGTCTCGAAGAGCTTCCCACAGCTGGCTGAGCGGTTACAAAAGGGCCTGGAGCGCGCTCATGCCGAGGGCATGGTGCAACGGCATTTTCGTCGCCACTATGGCGATATCGTTAACCGGCTACGTTGCGAACGGCGCCGGGTGCTGCAGCTGGAAAATCCAAATTTAAGCGAAGCCAGCCGTAAGGCGTTACAGCGTTTTGCTTATACATCGGAGCAGTTGCTGGCTGCTCCGGCTAAAGCTTGCCCGCCGCAATAAACATTACCTGGTTTAACAACATTCCTGCAACTTGCGCTCCAGTTGCTCAATCCGCTCCTGCGCCTGTTCACGATAACGGGTTAAGCGTTCAATAGTGGCAGCAGAGTTAGATTTAACAAAGTTAACCTGCTCTTCTAACTGCAACTTTTGTTTTGACCACTGATAACGCTCAGCCTGGATTTGTATGGCCTGATCGCGCTGCTGCTGCAGTTCGTCCCGCAATTGTTTAATGGTTTCGCGCTGTTCCGCCTGGTGATTCGCGGTCAAAGCGCTCTGATGTTTCAGTAAGGCGATCGCGGCTCTTAACTGCTCAACATTATCCGTGTGCTCATTCGCCGGTGCACTTAACATAGCTTTAAGTTGTTGCAGCTCGTGCTGTAATTCCGCTACCTGATCTGCCTGGCGCGCCGCCGCCGCAATAGCTTCGTCGCGTTCAGCTTCAAGTGCTTCCCGTGTTACTGAATCCTGTTTTACCGCCTGAGCCGCTGCCAGCTGAGCTTGCAGTTGCTGAATTTGCTGTTGCGCCGCCTGCAGGGCTGCTGTGGCTGCGCTTTGCTCTGCCTGCTGGGTGTGCAGCAGCGTACTGTTGTGTTGTTGTAACGATGCAATTTGTTGCTGCAGCTCTGTAACGATAGCCGGATCGGGCTGCGCAGGCTGTTCAGACAAGACAGCTAACTGTTGCTGTAGTTGCTGGTTTTGTTGTTGCAGATTATCTATTTGCTGACTCAGTGCCGTATCGGCGGCGTTAGCACTACCGGTTTTTAAGCTTGCCAGGATCTGATCGCGCTCAGCGGTGAGCTCGGCGCACTGTTCGGCATAATCTGCCAATTGCTGATGGATTTGTTTTTTAGACTCGAAATACTGGCGCTGTTGCTCGGCATTTTTTCTACGCAGGCTCTCGTGTTCTTCAGTCAGCGTCAGAGCTTTTTGTTGCTCCAGTTGCAGTTGTTGCTGCAGCTGCAGCAACTGATCTTGCTGTGCGGTAGCAGCTTCATTCGCCACAGTTAATTGCTGCTGCAACGCGACCAGCTGCTGTTCAGTGTGCAGCAGTTGCTGTTGCGCCTGCTCAGCTGCATTAACCGCGTGCTGCAACTCGCTAATTTGTTGCTGAGCACTTTGATACTGCTGCTGCAGTTGGTTTAACTGCTGCTCTTGTTCGGCCAAATTTTGTTGAGCGGCCAACAGTTGTTGCTGTAACTGTTGCGCTTGTTCAGCATGCTCGCCGCTGGCGGCAACTGCTGCTGTCAGTTCAAGCTGCAGCTGCTGAAAATGCTGTTGTTGGGTGTTCAGCTGTTGTTGCAGCTGTTGCATCTCTTGCGCTAACTGGTCACGCTCGGCACTGACAATAGCAAAATTGTCGGCCTGGGTTGCCAATTGTTGCTGTTGTGCCGTTAGCGCCTGTTCCAGTTCCGTTCTGCGTTGCTCGGTTTGCCGCATTTGCTGTTGCAGTGCCTGCACTTGTTCCACGGCTTTCACTTCGGCTTGTAACGCCTCTGCCAGCTGTTTCGTCAGCTGATCAGTTTGCCACTGCGTTTGTTTTTGTGCTTCGCGCTGAAACGCAGCAATAAAATCTTCACTAAAGCCGGACAGGTTGTCCTGCTGCCGCTGCTGCCCTTGCTCGGTGCGCCACTTTTTATAATGTGACACAACACTGGCTTGAGCATCTGATACTTTAGACAGCAAGTAATCCAGAGATACCGCTTTGCCGGAACTCTCTAAATCATCACAAATCCTTTTCACATCAGTATATTGCGACATGATTATGTACCTTTAACGCTAATAATTGGAGGCGCGGCGATTAACGACTGGCCCGGAATGAAAGCTTACGTAATAGCAGGTAGGACAGCAAACGCTGATTGCACAAAATTTACACAACGCAAGGGCTGTTTGATTGAAATTTACTAAAGCTTTGATAGATATCATTATTAATTTTTTGTTGGTAAATTCTTCAACAGAAAACACCGGCTCTACGCCGATCAAAATAACCCGAAGGTATTAGCACTCAAGGTACACCGTCAGATTGTTTTGCTATCACGGCATTTTCTGGCTAAAGTAACTGATTATTTATACAGTTATCTTAAGGCCTGTTGATCTGGTTATGATTCTCTATATCGCCGAAAAGCCCAGCCTGGCGCGTGCAATAGCCGCCGTTTTACCTAAACCACAGCAGAAGCAAGCGGGGTGCATCAGGCTGGCTAATGGCGATGTCGTCAGCTGGTGTGTCGGCCACTTGCTGGAGCAGGCTGAGCCGGAAGACTATGATCCCCGCTACAAAAAGTGGCAGACAGCGGATTTGCCAATAGTGCCTCAGCAATGGCAACTTAAAGCGCGTCAGGGTTGCGCTACACAATTACGTTTATTGAAACAACTGATCAAAGCAGCGGATACGCTGGTGCATGCCGGCGATCCGGACCGTGAGGGTCAGCTGTTGGTGGATGAAGTGCTGAATTGGGCCGGCACGGCGAAAAGTAAATTGGCCGCGACCCGGCGCTTACTGATTAATGATTTAAACCCGGCTGCCGTGACCAAAGCGTTACAGCAACTCAGAGCTAATAGCGATTTCGCTGCCCTATCGGCTTCTGCCCTGGCTCGCAGCAGAGCCGATTGGTTGTACGGTATTAACCTGACCCGGGCTTACACCCTGCAAGGCCAAAAAAGTGGTTATCGCGGTGTACTCTCGGTGGGGCGGGTACAAACGCCGGTGTTGGGTTTGGTGGTGCGGCGTGATGCCGAGATCGCTAATTTTGTCAGTACCACGCATTATCAGGTGCAGGCTCAACTGCAAACCGCCGCCGGGGAAAGTTTTAGTGCACTGTGGCAACCCAGTGCTGCCTGTGAACCCTATCAGGATAGTGAGGGTAGAGTGTTATCGCGGCAGTTAGCGGAGCTGGTACAGCGCAAAGTCTCTCAGCAGCCGGCAAAGGTGGAACAGCTAACGCGGCGGCAGAAGACATTAGCACCGCCGTTACCTCTGAATTTATCGACCCTACAGATTGAAGCAGCTAAACGTTATGGTTTGAGTGCGCAGCAAGTGTTGGATATCTGCCAGCAACTTTACGAGCAACAGCAGCTGATCACCTATCCACGCTCGGATAACCGCTATTTGCCGCAGACTCACCATCAGGATGCGCCGGCAGTGACGGCGGCTATTTTGCAGCAACTTCCAACGTTGGCAACGGCCGTCCGGCACGCGGATTTAAACTTACGCTCTAAAGCCTGGGATGATACTAAGGTTGAAGCGCATCATGCGATTATTCCTACCGCAAATAAGGTTGCACCAGGCCGCCTGGCGGCCAGTGCGCAAAAAATCTATCAGCTGATTGCCCACTATTATCTGGCGCAGTTTTATCCCGCTGCGCTGCAGGATGAACAAAAGGTCAACATCAGTATCAATGGCGGTCATTTTATCGCCACGGCGACAACCGAGCGGCAAGCAGGTTGGAAACAGTTGTTCCGGGCCGATCCCGACAAAGGTAGAGAAAATCCGCAGGCCGTCGCTGCGGAACCCGTTACGGCAACGGCTTTACCCACGCTCTCTGAGGGCCAGCTATTACACAGTGCCGATGCCCTGGTGTTGGAGAAACAGACGCAGCCACCGGCAGCCTTTACCGATGCCACCTTATTGGCGGCGATGACCGGGATTAGCCGCTATGTAAAAGATCCGGCGGTACGGCAGATCCTGAAAGACACCGATGGTCTTGGCACCGAAGCGACCCGTGCCGGCATTATCGAATTATTATTTAAACGGGGCTATCTGCTGCGGCAGGGTAAAACGATTCTGGCCACCGACACCGGCAAAGCGTTAATCGCGGCGCTACCGGAGCGCCTGACCTTACCGGATTTGACAGCACAATGGGAAGCTGCACTGGCCGGGATAAGTCAGCGCCAGCAGAGCTATCAACAATTTATGCTGCCGCTGCAGCAACAGTTGCAGCAATTGGTACAGGATGCAGCAACAACGGCGCACTTGCAATTAACGGCCAGTGCACCGGTTCGTTCCCGTAAACTAACCCAAAAGAATTATAAAAGGCGTGCAGCAACCAGCGCTAAGGGGCGCCGGACAAGGCCTGCCACTTGAAAATACAAAGCTTCCTTTTTTCTACCCCACTTTGCTTTATGCTGAATATAGGATGGTGAATTTTCGGTCAAAAGCTGGAGATAGCCATAACTTCGCCTACACTTAACGGTGTGTAACATCAGAGCAGACAGCCAGCGCTGTTTTTATCCAGAGAAGGTGCACAAAATGATATTGCTTGTTGGTGGTGAAAAAGGTGGTAGCGGCAAAAGCTGTCTGGCGCAAAATATTGCCGTCTACTTTTCGCGGGAAAAGAATGCCAATGTCATGCTGGTAGACTGCGATCCGCAACGCACAACGTCGGACTGGGTGCAGGAGCGGCATATGAATCCGGAACTGCCCTGGATTAACTGTGTGCAGATGTACGGTAAGATCCGCTATGAACTAAAAAGTCTGGAAATGCATTATGATGTGGTGGTGGTTGACTGCGGTGGTCAGGATAGCGTTGCGTTGCGCTCTGCCATGGTGGTTGCCAGTCATGTGTTATTTCCACTGCGGCCTAAGCGGCGCGACCTGAAAACACTGGAACACTTAGAAGACTTGGTCAGTGCCTGTAATGTGGTTAACCCGGAAATGATAGTGGGTTGTGTATTAACCCAGTGCCCGGCCTTACCCAATCAGGCTAACCGTATTCTGGACGCCAAAGAAGTATGCAAAAGTTTTAATTTGCGGGTATTAGACAATATCACTTATAGTCGTAATATCTATGATGACAGTGAAGAAAAAGGTCTGTCGGTAATGGATGTGGATAACGAGGGCAAAGCCGCCAGCGAAATCCGGGCGATTATTGAAGAACTGCTGTCGATGAAGGCGATACAAGAAGATGGCGCTAAGCGACCTGAAGAAAAAGTCTTTGCAGTCAAATAAACCCAGCTTTACCGTAGATGAGTTTATTGATGATGCACACAATTATGCGCTAGGGCTGCCACAAATTGTCAGCCTTAGACAGTTATTGCCCGACGAAGATGACCAGCCGCGTTTGCCGATGCGTCATGCTACCTTTACGTTGAGTGAAGAAGCCATTAGTGCGCTGAACGAATTAAGTGCGTTAACTGGCGAGCCAAAATCAAAGTTAATTCGCAAATTGATTTTACGTGCCACGCAATCAGTACAATTTGATTTATCAGAGTTGAAAACGGCCAAAGCTAAACTGCCGCCTGGCGGCAGCTAGCATACTGCGGCTTTAGCGGGCTAAAAACGCATAAGCGGTGAGAAAAGCGGTTTCCTGAAATGCTTTTAAACCTGTGGCTTTAAAGTCTACCGGAATGGGGAAACGTTTGATTTTCTCTTTTAGCTCGGTAGCAGACATTAGGGTGGTGTCGCAATTATCCAGTAGCTGCAAAGCGGCTTCGATTTTAAAGCCGACAGCACCACCGGCGAATTTACCTTTCTGCGGTCTTTCTTTAATGATTAATTGTTGAATTTTGTAATCTTCTACCAGTTTACGCATCGCAAACTGAAACTTACGTACGTTCTCTGCCTGCTGATCCTGGCTTAACGCCAGACGGATCTGCCGGCAGTCGGGTAAGTTATACAAACCATTCTGATATTCCATTAAACATAAAATGGCTTCACTGCCTTTAATTTCTACGCCACATACTCGCATGGTTGATCCTGTTTAGTTGCCGGTTAGGCGATCATAGTACTTATCAATAATGCTGCAGCTGCGCTGCAAGGGCTCACCGAACAGTACCGGATTAAAATCTTTATTTACACAGTAATTTTGCCGAAAACTCAGGATACTGTCTTTGTCGGCGGCGGCGGTGGCCAGAAACTCCTGTTGCCGTAAGCCCAGAGTCTGAGCATAAGCATTGAGATCGCGCTGAATGGAGGCAACTGCCTGGCTATCGCTCTGCCACTCAGCCGGCACCAGACTCAAGGCATAATCGATGATTTTATCGCGATACGGTTTCAGAGGTGGTTCCCCGGAAAATGTCAGTAACAACAAAAATAGCACGACAAACCAAAAGATTTTTTTCATTACTGCACTCCGCCAGTTCACTGCAACCTAGTTTAACGGAAATCCACGGTTGTCGCATTAGGCCAGCTTAGTACTTTTCCCGCTGCGCGGTTATTTTATATCAATTATTTGCCAGCGGTTACTGATATACTTAACCCGCTGTAAGTCATAGCTGGGGAATGATGGTGGACAAGCAAAAAATTGATGTAAAAAATATTCCGGCCGAGGTGAAAATTCACCGCCCTCCGGAAAGTAACAACGCTAAATATGCCTCCCGGGATCGGATTTATGTGCGGGCGGTAAAGGGGTTACACCAAAGTCTGCGCCGCAATATTGGTTTTGTGTTTATGGCGCTGTTTTTTGTGTTGCCCTGGATCCAGTACAACGGCCATCAAGCCATTTTACTGGATATTTTCGAGCAAAAATTCAACATCTTCGGTTTAACGCTCTGGCCACAGGATTTTACCTTACTGGCCTGGATCTTTATGATCGCCGCCTATGCGCTGTTCTTTGTTACCACCTTTTATGGCCGGGTTTGGTGTGGCTATCTGTGTCCGCAAACGGTCTGGACCTTTATCTTTATGTGGTTTGAAGAAAAGATCCAAGGCACCCGCAACCAACGGATGAAGCTTGATCAGGAGCCGATGAGCTTTAATAAGTTTTGGCGTAAAGCCCTGACCCATTTTTGCTGGCTGGCCTTTGCGCTGCTTACCGCCCTGATTTTTGTCGGATACTTCACCCCTATAGGCCCGCTGTTTATTGATTTCTTTACCTGGCAAGCCGGGTTTTGGTCAACGCTGTCGGTATTGTTTTTTGCGGCTTGTACCTATGGTAATGCTGGTTGGATGCGCGAAATTATGTGTACCCACATCTGCCCTTACGCCCGCTTCCAATCCGCGATGTTTGATAAAGATACCTACACCGTGACTTACGATGCTGCCCGTGGCGAAAGCCGTGGCCCGCGCGCGCGCAAAGATACAGATTACAAAGAAAAAGGCCTCGGCGATTGTATCGATTGTAACCTCTGCGTACATGTTTGCCCGACCGGGATCGATATTCGTAATGGCTTGCAGTATGAGTGTATCAACTGCGGTGCCTGTATTGATGCCTGTGACGATACCATGGAAAAAATGGGTTATCCGAAAGGTCTGATTAGCTATACCACTGAACATACGCTGCAAGGTCGGCCAGCAAAAGTATTCCGGCCCAAGCTGCTCGGTTACTTTCTGGTATTACTGGTGGTATGTGGTGCCTTTATGGTGAACCTGGCGATCCGTAAACCGCTGGAGCTGGATATTATCCGTGACCGCGGTGCCCTGTATCGGGAAACGCCGGAAGGCCTGATTGAAAACACCTATACCCTGGGGATTATCAATAAATCGCAGCAGGAAAAAACCTTTGTGCTGGAAGTCAGTGGCATTGAAAACCTGAACTGGATTGGCCCAACTGAAGTGACGCTGGCTGGCGGAGAAAGCCGGAATGTCGTCGTCAGTTTGTCTCTCGACCCGTACGAGGTGCGGCGGCCGGTGCTGGATTTGACCTTTAGCATCAGCCATAAAGATGCGCCGGACGTGCGGGTATCACAGGAGAATAAATTCTTTGCCGGCCGTTGATATCGGGCAACGTTTTGATTTCTCGACGCTGCAGCCGGATCTGATTCTGGATGCGCTGCAGCATTATGGCCTGGATGTCAGTTCAGGCCTGCTCGCTTTAAACAGTTATGAAAACCGGGTCTATCAGTTTAATGCTTACCGCGATGCAGCGGTACGCCCGGAAAAAATGGTGGTGAAGTTTTACCGGCCACAGCGCTGGACGTCGGCGCAAATCCAGGAAGAACATCAATTTGCGTTTGAACTGGCGGCGGCGGAGATCCCGGTAGTGGCACCTTTGCTATTTGCCGGTGAGAGCCTACTTGGTTATCAGGGGTTTTATTTTGCGGTCTTTCCCAGTCGTGGTGGCCGCACGCTGGAGATCGATAACGACGATCAACTCGTGATGCTGGGCCGGTTTTTGGGGCGGATGCATCAGGTCGGCCGCAAGCACGTCTTTACGGAACGCCCTGAGCTCAGTGTGCAAAGCCATTTACAGCATAGCCAGCAAGTGCTGGCAGAGCTGGAATTGATTCCGGGCTATCTGCGACCGGCTTTTGATAGTGCGCTGCAGCAAGTTATCGCGGAAGCGACCCGGCAGTATCAACCGAAAAAGCTGATCCGGCTGCATGGCGATTGTCATGCCGGCAACTTGTTTTACACCGGCGAGAGCCCGTTTTTTGTCGACCTGGATGATTGTCGCAGCGGCCCTGCGATGCAGGATATCTGGATGATGTTATCCGGCGATCGGCGACAGCAGCGCGAAACGCTGGAGCTGATGTTGGAAGAGTATGAGCAGTACTGCGATTTTGACCCGGCCGAACTAAAACTGATCGAACCATTACGCGCGATGCGTATGATTCATTATATGGCCTGGTTGGCCAGGCGCTGGCAGGATCAGGCCTTTGTAATGAACTTTCCCTGGTTTGCCACAGACAAATACTGGGAACAGCAATGCCTGGCATTAAAAGAGCAGCTGGCCTTATTGCAACAACCCCCACTCAGTCTGGTGCCAGACTACTGAGAATTTGATAAGCTTGGACAAACTCCGACTAACCAGAGGTTAAAGAATGAAAAAGTGGTTTGTAGCTGCTGCTGCAGCTGTGTTGTTACCCTTATCTGCCATGGCCAGTAATTTTCAGGCCGGCAAACATTATGAAGTGATTGCGGAACAGAAAACTGCCAGCCCGGAAGTAAAAGAATATTTCTCTTTTTACTGTGGTGGTTGTTACGCTTTTGAGCCAATAGCACAAAGTCTGGCGCAAAACCTGCCGCAAGGTGTCGAGTTTAAGAAATCACACGTCGATTTTATTCGTGCAGCAGCGCCAGAAATTCAAAATGCTTTAGCCAGAGCTTATGTCGTGGCTAAAAATTTAGGCAAAGGTGACCAGGTGTCTACGGCGATCTTTAATCAAATCCACCAAAGCCGGGTACCTTTTCGCTCTGAGAACGACATCCGCAGTTTGGTTCTGATTCATGATATCGATGGTGAAACCTATGACAAAGCGATGCGCAGCTTTGGTGTGCGTGGTGCAGTAAACCAAATGATGAAAGAGCAGCAGGAGCTAAGCGAGCGCAAGGCCCTGACGGGCGTTCCAACACTTATCGTAAATGGTAAGTATAAGATTAATAATGAAAGCCTTAGTCAGCGTGCTTACCAACAGGAAATGCAACAACTGATCGAGTATCTGCTAAGCAAAGAGTAAGTCTGAGTTTAGGTTGGGGGCCGGCAATCGCCGGCCTTTTTACATTTTATTATTCAGCAATCTCGACAGCGCTGGGCACTAACTGATAGGCATCCGGTTGCCCTTCACCTTGTGGCCAAACCTTAATCACGCCAGTGGCGTAAGCGGTTTTACCCTTAGCACTTAATGGAAACACCATCTCGCCATCGCGAACCTTGATCCGGAAGCGCGGCTCGTTTTCGGCGGTGGCCAGTGTCATCCAGCAATGTTGTTTGCTGCAAACCCCAGTGACTTCTCCTACTACTGTAACCTGTTGTTCCAGATACGCTGCTGGTTTCGCCAGAATGCTGGCGACAGCCGTCACCTGCTGTTTATTTACTGCGTCACCAAAGGTGACAGCGGTATCGGCCTGCACCACGGCTGAGCTGGCAAAGGCCAGGCTGAGGGCACAAATTAATGGTTTTAACATCGTGATCTCCTATTCAGTTGTCTGATTGTTATGCAGCGGCGGCTGAAAAACAAGCCGTTTGGCAGCATAAAAAAACGCAGCCGAAGCTGCGTCTCTGACAAAAATTACGCTGGGCTTAACGGGCGCCCGGCTCGGCAAAGCGGGTCATCCAGTCTTTCACCTGGTTATACCAATAAATTGAATTATTAGGCTTTAAGATCCAGTGGTTCTCATCCGGGAAATAGATCATGCGTGACTCGACACCACGGCTTTGCAGGGTACGGAACAACTCAAAGCCCTGGCCAACCGGTACCCGGTAATCTAACTGACCGTGGATCACCAGCGTTGGCGTATTAAAGTTGCCGGCAGCATAGTGTGGTGAAATCGATTTATAAATTTCGGGGTTATCCCAGAAATTGCCAAAACGGGTAGAGTGCACCGCAAAGTCAGCTGCCATCTGTGAGTACATATTGTACACCGCAGCATGGATCAGCAAGGCTTTAAACGGATGCTCGGTACCCAGCAAAATGGAAGTCAGATAACCGCCATAGCTGGCGCCACCTGCTACCATACGTTCGGTATCAATCCAGGGCTGATTCTGGAACCAGGCTGTGGCGGCCTGAATATCAGCCAATGGCTTGGTGCGCCAATCCGGGTTAATCGCATCGGCAAAATTCTGGCCAAAACCGCTGGAACCATGGAAGTTAGGCCAGGCGGTAACATAACCCCAGGAAGAGAAGGTTTGCGCATTCCAGCGGTAGCTAAAACTGTCGGTGATCGCATTATGCGGGCCGCCATGGATTAGCAGGAACAGCGGATACTTTTTCGACTTATCAAAGCCGGCCGGGTAATGTACCCACATCTGAATATCATTACCATCAGCACCTTTATAGGTTACGGATTCGTAACTACCGAACTCAGTTTTTGCCAGCAGCTCATCATTAAAGCTGTCCAGACGGGTAGTGCGACCGTTACGGATATCTACCTTCACCAGCCGTGCCGGGTATAGGAAGCTTTCGTTAGTCGCCACCAGCATATTGCCGGCCAGAGCCGGGCTGTTAAAGCTGGTATCTTTGGTAATGGCGCGCTCTTTGCCACTGCGGGCATCAATTTGATACAAACGGCTGGTACCGGCGTCGTCAATACTGGCGAAGAAGCTGCGGCTATCGTTGCTCCAGACAAAATTGCTGACTGAGCGATCCCAGTTGCTGGTCAGTTCGCGGCTGGTTTTTGCTGCCAAATCGTAAACCATCAACCGCGCCGTATCGGCATAAAAACCGTGAATTTTTTGCCGGCTAAAGGCCAGACTCTTGCCATCCGGGCTAAAAGTCGGGCTGCTGTCCGGCGCCTGGTTATCCGGGGTAATATTTTCCGCGTTATCGCTGCCAATTGTGGCCAGGAAAATATCAATTTTCGGATCAACGCTGTTCTCCGAGCCATTGGCATTAAAGGCAATCAAACGCTCTTGCGGGTGCACGTCGTAGCTGCTGGCACTCTGGCTGGAACGCGGCAGCTCGCGGCCAAATTTCTGGGTTACCGGCTCAACATCACCACCCTTGGCCGGGATACGGAACACATGAGCCTGACGGTTTTCATCAATCCAGTGGTCAAATTGCGAATAAGGTAAGGCATTCCACTGCCAGGCCGAGACTTTTTTGTCTTTGTTGGCTTTTAACTCTGCCGCCATTTCTTCCCAGTTTTTACCCGGCCAAACGCGGCTGATAAAATACAGATGCTCACCTACCCATTTAATGCCATAAACCCCGGTTGGCACTTCGGTTAAGCGCTGGGCTTCACCTGGTGTGGTTAGTGGCAGCAGATAAATCTGGCCGGCTTCATCTTTATTACGCTGGCTGATAAAGGCCAGGGTTTTGCCATCCGGTGAAAAAGTCGCTTCGCTGGCACGCATGCCGTCGGCAGTGAGTGGCTGTTGTTGGCCCTTATCATCAAATAACCATAAACGGGTATGGCCCTGATCGGCTTTCACATCAAAGCGGGTAACAGGGGCAACGATAAACTTACCATCAGCAGACGCTACCGGGCTGCCTATGCGCTCCAGTTGCCACATCCGCTCTACACTTAAGCTGTTATCCTGTTCGCTGCTGGCCAATGCCGCCAGCGGTAGCCACAGAAGTAACAGCCAGAGTTGCTGTAGTTTTTTCATTTTGGACTCCGGTTTTTTTTTATTGTCGCAACGATGTTAGCACAAGTGCAGGCCGGCCCAAGCTGTTTTGCCGCAGTGGGTGGCGTGTTAGTCGGAAATGCCGCCTGGCCCTGTTGCTGCTGGCTTTATATTCCGGCTGCGTTGTATAAACACCAACTAAACGGCTGCAATAACAAGCAGCAAACGTCAACACGCCCCGGGGATTTTGCTATACTGCCGGCCGTTGTAACGCCGGATATCAGACAGCCCATAGTGAGCCTGCCCAATCAACTACAGACCAGCCAGTATGGCTTGGGTGATCCCGATGCCCGTTTTCGGGTTTATGTCGCGAACCGACCACCCATGCAGGAATATCAGGCGCTGGCTCAGGTTCAGCAGTTATGCCGCGGCGAAATCGCACTGATCAATCAGGCCTGCGGCAATGGCTGGCGCAAAGTATTTAATGTTTACGCCAAGCTGCTGTTTGCGCTGCCACAAACGCCGTTGTTTACATTCCACCAGCATGCCGCCAGCTGGCAAGATTATCGCGATAGCCGGCTGTTACAAAACGGTAGTGATACCGCGCTATTATTTTCCGCACCCCAGCTTGAGCCGGTGACAGATCGCATCCATATTATTGCCGGCCGCACCTTTGCCAAAGTGCTACTGGAACAGGGGTTAGCGGCACAGTTGCAGTGGCTAAATGCCGAGTTTGCCATTGATAAGCGGCAACGGCTGTTGATTTGCCCGTATTTTGACTACCGGCAGCTTAATAATGAGAAAATTGATTATCTGGTTAGCCTGATTCGGCAGTTGGAGACGTTTTAATGAACCTGCCTGCGCAGTTACAGCAGCTTTCGACTTTACTAAAACCCTACCCCTTTGGCATTGGCGGCAGTTGTTTGCTCTGGCAATTGGGGCTGGAAGCGAACCCGGGTGATATTGACGTGGTCTGCCGGGAGCAGGATTTCGATGCCATTTGCCAGCTGTTAGCTCAGCATTATCAACCAGAAGCGGTGACTTTTAACCCCGACTTTGTTACCCGCCACTTTGCCCGTTTTAGCCAGCCGGGTCAGCGCGATATTGAACTGATGGCCGGCATTGCCGTGCTACAGCAAGGCCAGCTAATCGAATGGACATTCCACCCGGAACGCTGCTACTGGCAAAACCAGATTTGCTTTATGCCCGCCAGCGACTGGCTGGAGCTATACGGCCTGTTTAACCGCCCCAAGCGGGTGGAGACCTTACAGCGGTATTTGGCGGAGCATAGTGCCAACGCCTGAGTGCTTTCCCAAAGGGTTCGAAAGTGTCATGATAAAACGATAGATTCTTTGACTACATGGAGCGTTAGATGTCCGTTTCGAATTGGACTCGAGAGCAATGTCTTATCGCTTTTAGTTTGTACTGGCGTTTACCTTTCGGGCGTTTTCACTCCAATAATCCCGAAATTATAAAATATGCTGCTTTAATTCAGCGCACCCTATCGGCGTTAGCAATGAAGCTCTCCAACATTGCCAGTTTAGATCCTGCCATTTTGATGACCGGTCGCTCGGGATTAAAAGCTGCATCAAAAATGGATAAAGCATTATGGCAAGAAATGCAGCAAGATTGGCCGACCTTTGTGCTTGCTATGGCGCAGGCAGAGGCAAGATTTACGGGTTTCCAATCAGAGCAAAATCAGCAAACCGAAGAAGATAAAATCACCACTAAGCTAAGTGAAGTTCAACAGCGGGTTGGTCAGAGCTTTTTTCGTAATGCCGTATTAAGCGCTTATGACTATCGTTGCTGCATTACCGGCTTAGCAAATCCTCGTTTATTGGTCGCGAGCCATATCGTGCCATGGCGTAGTGACGAGCAAAATCGGCTTAACCCAAGTAATGGTTTGGCGCTATCAGCTCTTCACGATAAAGCTTTTGATTTGGGATTTATTACTATTAGCGAGGATTATCGAGTCATCGTTTCGACAAAGTATAAACCGACAACAGATCCGTTTTTCGATGAAACGATTTTGCGCTTTGATGGTAAGCCGATTCTATTGCCAGAGAAGTTTTTACCAGAGCCGCGATTTCTAGCCTTTCACCGAGAGCAGATTTTTGAGAAGTTAGTGTAAAGGCTGAATTTGTTTTTTGCTATTGTCGCAGAATCGTGACGATTAGACGTTTCCTTGCGCTGTTTTTGCACTTTTATGCGCATAAAAATGTCCAAGCTCCACACTTTTCTGCGCCTAAAAGTGCGATAGAGCGAATAATCACGGCCGAGATGCAAAGATTCGTTACAAAAGATAGCGTGCTGAGCACAGTAAGTTGGTCTTATGCTGTCAGGATGGAGCAGATCAGGAATCTTCAAATGCAAGCCTTAGAACTAAAAATCCCGCCGCTATTGTTGGTGCTGTTATTTGCGCTTGGGATGTGGCTGCTGGCACCACTTACTGCGCCATTCTCTGTGCAATTGGCGCTACCGGCGTTATATCCCACTGTGCTGGCACTTTGTCTGGCAGTAACCGGCATAGCGGTGGCATTGGCCGGGGTATTGGCGTTTCGGCGCGCTAAAACCACGGTGGATCCGCGGCTGCCGCAACAAAGCTCCAGTTTGGTGCTGGTGGGCATTTACCGTTATAGCCGTAACCCAATGTATCTGGGGTTTTTATTGTTGTTGGCAGCCTTTGCCTGTTATTTGCAGAGCCTACTGGCCTTGGCTTTGTTACCGCTGTTTGTATTGTATATGAACCGCTTTCAGATAATGCCGGAAGAGCGCTTTTTGCGGCAAAAATTTGCTGCTGAGTATCAGGTTTATTTACAAAACGTTAGGCGTTGGTTTTAAGCTACTACCTTTGTATTAGTTTATGTTGTTATATAAAATATATTTATATCAGTTATTTATATATATTTCTGTCTCGGTTCCTTGTTGGTTGGTTATTCGTATGCTAATTTTTTGATGGCTAATATGTGGCCATGTTAATAAGCATAAGAAAAGGATATCCATGAAGATCCCATTTAAACTCTCACTGTGCGCTGTGGCAACAGGTTCCCTACTATTACCTTTCGCTTCGGTGGCACAACAGCAAAGCACTGAAAACTCAGAACTGCAGCAAGTTGAACGGATTGAAGTAACCGGTTCCAGGATCAAACGTAATGATTTGGAAGGCGCTGTGCCGATTGCCGTTATTGATCGGGATGCTATTTCAAAATCGGGCTTTTCCAATTTACAACAACTATTAGAGCGGACGCCTGTTGCCGGTGTTGGGACTTTTTCAACCCGCGGCAATAACCAGGATTCCACTGCCAACGGTGGTGCAGCTATTAGTCTGCGCGGCTTTGGTGCTGATGCTACCTTAGTGCTGATTAATGGCCGGCGGGTGGCGGTAAGTGCTTTTGCAGAGAATATTGCTAACTCTTTCGTTGATATCAATAGCATTCCGGTTGCCGCTATTGAACGAGTAGAAATCCTGAAAGACGGAGCATCGGCGGTTTATGGTTCTGACGCTGTGGCGGGTGTAGTAAACGTAATTCTTAGAAAAGACTTTGAAGGTACCGAGGTAGCAATAAGCCATGGCAGTACGACGGGGCCAACTTATGATGAAACCTCTGCCAGCCTGGTTTGGGGTGCTCAGGCAAAAGAAGCAAGCGCGACATTAATTCTGGATTATTTTAAGAATACGACCATTTTGGGGTCAGAGATGGGGCGTTTCGGTACGGCCAATCAGGCACCTTATGGTGGTAATGACTTACGGTCGTCACGTGGCTATCCTGGTAACTTTATTGTCAATGGTGTCACTCGCATTGACCCGGGTTGTCCGGCAGATCAAGCCTTTGGTCAAACCTGTGTTTACGATTATGGTCCAGCGATTATGGCGGTTACACCAGCCGAGCGGGTCGGTGCCGTATTACAGGCGAGTCAGAATATTGGTGCTCATACTCAGGCTTATGTCGAGTTGTCAGTACAGCATAACCGCTCAAAAGCTCAGGGCGCAGCGACGCCGCTGGATGGTGACGCTGGTTTGACAGTTCCCGCTTCTCACCCGAATAACCCCTTTGGCGTGGATGTTGGCATTAACCGCTACCGTACCGTTGATGCCGGACCCCGTACCTGGGATATTGAATCAGACTCGTTACGGTTAGTACTGGGGGTTAAAGGCCAACTGAATGAGTTAGATTGGGATATTTCAGCGCAAAAAGGCCGCAGCGAATCGATGCAGACTGGCAGTAAGTCGCAAGGTTGGGTGCGCACCGATTTTCTGCAGCAACAAATCAATTTAGGTAACTATAACCCTTTTGGTGGCGTGACCAATTCACCTGAAGTGATTGACGCCATTACTACTAGTCTGGTTCGTCGTGGTGAATCCCATCTGACCGCTTTTGATGCCAGTATTAGTGGTGATGCATTCCAGCTGGGTGACCAGATGGTATCTTTTGCTGCCGGTGCTGAGTACCGTAAAGAGGATGCGTTTGACCAACCCGATGATCAATTTCAGCGCGGTTTGATTTTCGGTACTGAGTCGGTATCTGCCCAGGCTGAGCGTGATCAGTATGCAGCTTATATCGAGTTTTTGGTGCCAGTGACAGATCAGTTAGAATTTACGTTGGCTGGCCGTTACGATGACTATAGCGATTTTGGCTCAACCACCAATCCTCAGGTCAGTATGAAATGGCGACCACTGGATAACTTCACAGTTCGTGCGTCTTATGGTCAGGGCTTCCGCGCGCCATCACTGGCCCAAATTGGTTTAGGGCCATCACAGGAGTCAGTATTCTTTACTGATACTTTCCGTTGTCCTACCCCTGATGCCAGTAACCCAGCTTGTGCTGCAACTGACTACACCATCGTCTTTGTTGGTGGTGGCGATCTGGAGCCTGAGGAATCAGAGACCTTTAATGTAGGCTTTGTCTGGCAGGTGACCGACCAGTTTGATATCAGTGCAGATGTCTGGAGTATCACTCAGGATAATAAAATTGACCAGAACGACTATGAAAATGTCTACGCTGCGGAGTGTAACCGTCAAAATAGTACTATCTGTGTGCGGCTAGCGCCGCTGCCTGGTCAGACACTGGGCGAGCTATCCCGCTTGTTCAACAGCTATATCAATATCAGTTCGCAAGAGGCTACGGGGGTGGATTTATCCACCGCGTACCGGATGGATATGCAGCAGTATGGCGCTCTACGGTTAAGCCTCGATTATTCTTACACGCATAAGTTTGAGAAAAATAATATTGATTACGCTGGTGAATATAACTATCCACAACATCGTTGGCTGGCGACAGCTGACTGGAGTTTTGGCGATTGGGGCTTAGTTACCAGTTTGAACTATGTTGGGGCATTCGAGGATTATGCCGCACCAAATGAAGTGATGACGACTAAAACCCGTACTGTGAGTGCTCAGGCGTTACTGGATATTCAGGGCCGTTATAACCTGAACGATAACACTACGCTAATGCTGGGGATGAACAATGCGCTGGATAAGGATCCGCCATTTGCTATCGGTGATGGCGATGCCGACTTGTATGGCTATGCTTCTAAAGTGCACAACCCACGTGGTCGGTTTGTTTACGCAAAAGTGAGTTATCGCTTTTAATTCCGTGCCTGACCGAACTAAGGCAGTGCTTGCCGCCTTAGATTAATGACAAGCCCCGGCTTTTTGGCCGGGGTTTTAGTTTGAAAGGTTTACCGGCGGTTTGATTAGCGACTCTGCCGGAATGCCCAAGCCCTGATGCAGCCGCCATATCATTTTCAGGGTTAATGAGCGTTTGTAATTCAGAATCTCATAAACCCGGTTACTTTTACCAATCATCGGTTCCAGATCTTTTACCGTTAAACCTTGGCGCTCCATTTCAAACTTAATAGCCTCAACCGGATCGGGTAAGTCCATAGGGAAATGTTTTGCTTCGTAGGCTTCGATCAGCGTAACCATCACATCAAGCTTTTCGCCCTCTGCCGTGTCGGGCTGCGCCAGCATAAGCTGCTCAACCTCTTGTAATGCCGCGCGATAGTCGGCTTCATTTTTGATAGGTTTAATATCCATCATTACTACTCCGGCAGTTAAATGGTTTGCACATCAATTTCGTCATACTGACTGTGCGTACCGACAAACCTTACATAAACCACTTTGTAGGCATAATTTATCCACACGACCAGCCGGTACTTATTGCCGGCAATGTTGAATACCACTCTGCCATCTTTGAGAATACTGGCGTGCCTGAAATCCAGTTTTACTTCTGCAGGCGACTGCCAGTTTGCGTTTAGTACGTGACGATGCCAGGCGAGAAGAGGCTCTTTGGCATCACTGTATTCCGGGATATCTTGCCAGAATGCTTTTAACGTAGAGAGTGCAATAATTCTCATAGCACGATCATAGTCCCGATTTGGGACTTTTGCAACAAAGCGCCTTTCGCCGTCACTATCATTGTGGTTTAACCCAACATCGGCTTTAAATATTTCCCCGTGTAAGATTTCTCACAAGCGGCTACCTGCTCCGGCGTGCCGGCAATCAGGATTTCGCCACCGCCGCTGCCACCTTCCGGGCCTAAGTCGACAATCCAGTCGGCGGTTTTAATCACATCCAGATTGTGCTCAATTACCACTATGGTATTGCCGTGATCACGTAGCCGGTGCAAGACATTCAGCAGCTGCTGGATATCGTAAAAATGCAGGCCGGTAGTGGGTTCGTCCAGAATATACAGGGTTTTACCGGTATCGCGTTTACTCAGCTCGCGCGCCAGTTTCACCCGTTGTGCTTCACCGCCGGATAAGGTGGTCGCCGACTGCCCGAGCTTAATATAGGACAGGCCAACATCCATCAGGGTTTGCACCTTACGCTTAATCGCCGGGATGGCGTCAAAGAAATCCAGTGCATCTTCCACCGTCATATCCAGCACTTGGTGGATATTCTTGCCTTTGTATTTAATTTCCAGCGTTTCGCGGTTATAGCGTTTGCCCTTACAAACATCGCAGGGCACATACACATCGGGTAAAAAGTGCATTTCCACTTTAATCACACCGTCGCCCTGACAGGCCTCACAGCGACCGCCTTTGACGTTAAAACTAAAGCGGCCGACCTGATAACCGCGTGATCGCGCTTCCTGGGTACCGGCAAACAGCTCGCGTACGCCGGTAAAAATACCGGTGTAGGTCGCGGCGTTAGAACGCGGCGTGCGGCCAATCGGGCTTTGATCGATATCGATTACTTTATCAAAATGCTCCAGCCCGTTTACCGCCTTATAGGGCGCCGGATCGTCACCTTCGGCCTTATTTAATACCCGGTGGGCAATGCGGAACAGGGTATCGTTGATCAATGTCGACTTCCCGGAGCCGGACACCCCGGTAACACAGGTCATCAGTCCAAAAGGAATGGCGAGATCGACGTTTTTCAGGTTATTGCCTGTGGCGCCGGTTAGCTTTAACCATTTATCATTCAGCGGCGTACGCTTCGCTGGCACCGCGATTTTGCGCGCCCCCGACATATACTGGCCGGTCAGCGACTCTTCTACTGCCATCACTTGCTGCAGCGTGCCCTGCGCTACGATATTGCCGCCATGCACACCGGCGCCGGGGCCGATATCAATAATATAATCCGCGGCCCGCACGGCATCTTCGTCATGCTCAACCACGATCACGGTATTACCCAGATCGCGCAGATGATTCAGCGTCGCCAGTAAGCGGTCGTTATCACGCTGGTGCAGGCCGATAGAGGGCTCATCCAGCACATACATCACGCCAACTAAACCGGCACCGATCTGGCTGGCTAACCGGATGCGCTGTGCTTCGCCGCCAGACAGGGTTTCGGCGCTGCGCGACAGGTTCAGGTAGTTAAGGCCAACATTCACCAGAAACTGCAGCCGATCCTGAATTTCTTTTAATACCTTTTCGGCAATTTTGGCTTTCTGGCCGGTTAAACTTAGTTGCTGGAAAAACGCCAGACAGTCGCCAATCGCCAGTTCTACCACTTGCGGTAAGGTGGTTTTACCAATAAAGACATGGCGGGCTTCGGTACGTAGCCGGGTGCCATGACAGCTGGGGCAAGGCTGGCTGGCCAGATATTTACTTAGCTCTTCGCGCACCGAGTTCGATTCGGTTTCGCGGTAGCGGCGCTCCATGTTCGGCAAAATGCCCTCAAACGGATGACTGCGTAGCACAATATCGCCACGGTCATTCAGGTATTTAAAGTCGATAATGGTATGGCCGCTGCCATACAGGACCACGTCCTGATGTTTTTTGCTCAGGCTGTTAAAGGGCACATCCAGCTGAAAATCGTAGTGTTCAGACAGTGCCTTTAGCATTTGAAAATAATAGAAGTTACGCTTATCCCAACCCCGGATCGCCCCGCCAGCCAGACTCAGCTCATCACTGACCACCACTTTTTTCGGATCGAAGAATTGCTTCACACCCAAACCATCGCAGCTGGGGCAGGCGCCGGCCGGGTTATTAAAAGAAAACAGCCGTGGCTCCAGCTCGGTCATAGAGTAACCGCAAGTCGGGCAGGCATAGTTGGCGGAAAACACCAGCTCTTCAGCATCAGGTTGGTCCATCAGCGCCACCCGCGCCACGCCGCCTGACAGTTGCAGTGCGGTTTCGAACGACTCGGCCAGCCGCAGCTTAATATCATCCCGCACCTTAATGCGGTCTACTACCACTTCAATGGTGTGCTTTTTCTGCAGATCTAACTTTGGCGGATCGGACAGATCGCAAATTTCACCGTCAATCCGCGCCCGCACATAGCCCTGTGCCGCTAGGCTTTCCAGCGTTTTAACATGCTCACCTTTGCGCTCCTGCACCACCGGTGCCAACACCATCAGCTTGGTGCCTTCCGGAAATTCGGTGGCTTTATCCACCATCTCACTAATGGTTTGCGCGGCCAGTGGCAGATCATGCTCCGGGCAGCGCGGCTCGCCGACCCGCGCAAATAATAAGCGCAGATAATCGTAAATTTCGGTAATGGTACCCACAGTAGAGCGCGGGTTATGGGAGGTCGACTTTTGTTCAATCGAGATCGCCGGTGACAAGCCTTCAATATGATCAACATCCGGCTTTTCCATCAGGCTTAAAAATTGCCGGGCATAGGCCGACAGCGATTCGACATAGCGGCGCTGCCCTTCGGCATACAGGGTATCAAAGGCCAGCGACGATTTACCGGAGCCGGATAAACCTGTTACCACGATCAGTTTGTCGCGTGGCAGGGTCAGCGAAATATTCTTCAGGTTGTGGGTGCGGGCGCCGCGGATCTCAATTTTGTCCATGGTGGTTCCATTTAGCTGGATAATGCTGTACAAATATACACTAGGCTGTGCGGTAATTGCCAGCTGCAAGCGGATTAAAGCTGCTTATACGCCGCCAATCCGGCTTTGGCCTGTTATCGGCAAAATTTCACTGTTGTAATGGCAGCCATTGCTGCGGGCGCTGCCGCCGGCCGGCTTTTTTATGCTAAACTGCCGCCCTGTTTATTTTGAACCTCTGGTGTTAGCTGTTCGCATGCATCATTTGAATGCCCTGGAAAAGCGCGCCGCCGTTGCGCTGGCGCTGGTGTTTTCTACCCGTATGCTCGGGCTCTTTATGCTATTGCCGGTGTTTGCCCTGTACGGCGAGCAGCTGGCCGGTTTTTCCCCGCTCTGGATCGGGTTAGCGATTGGCGCCTATGGTTTAACTCAGGCGATTTTACAAATTCCTTTTGGTTGGCTGTCGGACAAAATTGGCCGGCATAGAGTCATGCTGCTGGGCTTAGCTCTGTTTGTGCTGGGTTCGGTGGTGGCAGCGCTGGCAGAGTCCGTTTATCTGGTGACGCTGGGCCGCGTATTGCAAGGTGCCGGGGCGATTTCCGGTGCGGTGTTGGCACTGGCGGCCGATCTAACGCGCGAAGAGCAGCGACCGAAAGTGATGGCGATTATCGGCGCCACCATCGGCTTATCTTTTGCCTTGGCAATGGTACTGGGGCCATTACTGGCGAAGCTGGCCGGTTTAAGTGGCGTGTTCTGGTTTACCGCGGTAATGGCGGTGGCGGCCATGTTATTGGTTGCTTTCGTGGTGCCGAAAAGTGTCAGTAAGGCACCGGCTGCTGAAACCTTGGCCTTACCGCAAAGCCTGACTGCGATGTTCCGGCACCGGCAACTGTTACAGCTGGACTTAGGCGTATTATTGTTGCACCTGATGCTTACGGCGATGTTTGTTGCACTACCGCCGCTACTGGCGTCGCAGCAGTTCGCGGCAGAGCAGCATTGGCAGCTGTATTTACCAGTATTATTGCTGTCGTTTGTATTTATGGTGCCGATGATGCTTATTGCGATGCGCCGGCAGCAGGAAAAACGGTATTTTTTAATAAATATACTATTATTAGTTATTGCGATGTTAATAGCTTGGCAGGCAAACAGCTTCTGGCTGTTGGCACTGGCGCTGCTGGTATTTTTTACCGGCTTTAATTTTCTGGAAGCCAGTTTACCGGCAATGGTGTCGCGGGTGGCACCCGCCGGCCAGCGTGGCAGTGCGATGGGGATTTACTCCAGCAGCCAGTTTTTCGGTGCCTTTTTAGGCGGCTTGCTGGGTGGTGCTATCGCCCAGCAGTTTGGTTTTATGGCGGTGTATGGCGCCCTAGCAGTAATTGGTTTAGTATGGCTTATCATAGCCAGCACCATGCAGGTGCCCGCCCGTGCCCAGCGCTTATCGCTACCGGTTGCTGTCAGCACTGAGCAGCAAGCAGGCCAGCTGGCAGCCAGGCTCAGTAGCCTGGCCGGGGTGCAGGAAGTCACGATTTTATTGGCCGATCAGCGCTGCTACCTGAAAGTCAGTTCGCAGCAGTTTGACATCGCACAGGCTCAGTCTTTGATTGCCGCTGGCAATCAGTAACAATTTTGCAGGAGAAATACGCATGGCGCGTGGAATTAACAAAGTCATTTTAATCGGTAATCTGGGCCAGGATCCGGAAGTCCGTTATATGCCGCAGGGCGGCGCCGTCGCTAACCTGAGCATTGCGACCTCTGAAAGCTGGAAAGATAAAGCTACCGGCGAAATGAAAGAGCAAACCGAATGGCACCGGGTAGTGATTTACCAGCGTCTGGCAGAAATTGCCGGCGAATATCTGCGTAAAGGCTCTAAGGTGTATATCGAAGGCAAGCTGAAAACCCGTAAGTGGCAGGATCAGCAAGGCGTAGAGCGTTACACCACTGAAATCGTGGCCAATGAGCTGCAAATGCTGGACGGTCGTGGCGAAGGCCAGGGTGGCGGCATGGGTGGTGGAATGGGCGGCGGCCAGCAAGGTTATCAACCGCGGGCGCCACAACAAGCCGCACCGCAGCAAGCCGCCTATCAGGGCGCGCCACAACAGAATTTCCAGCCGCAAGGCAATTATCAAAAGCCGGCACAGCCACAAGGTGGCTTCCAGCAACAACCGCCAGCGCAGCAGCGCCCGCCGATGGAACCACCAATCGACTTTGATGACGATATCCCGTTCTGACCTGACATAAATTTTAAAATGTAGAAAAGTATCTACAGAAGCACGCTAAAGCCAGATTTTATCTGGCTTTTCTATTTTTATAGGAAAATAAATGTTGAAAAATGGCCGCACTATCAATATATTACAAATCAACAAATAAAATTGTTGATTTGTAGGTGTTCAATGAGGGTTGCTGTCCAGAAATTTAAAAGTGGTGAGCGCTATGTTTTTTTGTTGGGTGATAACGGATTGCCTGACTTTTGGGTGACTCATTTTGTAACGCAAAAGCTGCGAATGAATCATGCCGCAACGTCAATCGAGCAATACCTAAAATCCATCAAGCATTTGAAGGTTTGGGAGAAAATTAACGGCCGAAATCTGCTGGATGATATCTACAACGGCAGCGTACCGAGCCGTGATGATATTAAAGAAATCAAAGAGCACTGCGCATACCAAGCCAAAGCCCTTATCAACAGACCCGCAAGTAATGTTGTCGACATGGGACAGTTTTATTTATCGAGGGGCGATGACAAGCCCACGGTCGGGAAGTCTCAGTACATATCGCGGATAGCACATATTGCCGAGTTTCTGCATTTCATCGGGCAAGAGCGGGTTAAGCATAAGCCCACTGCGGCAGCGCTCTTTGATGCGCTCGATAACATGAAAAAGAGACTTAAAAGCGATATGCCAAAAGGGAGATTAAAAAAAGGCTCTTTAGATAAATCAGGTATTTCGGACGATGCCTTTCAGGATTTTCTCAATGTTGCCCGACCGGACTCACAACACAATCCCTTCAAAAACCCAGTGATTAAATTTAGAAACTATGTGATTGTTCAAACGTTTTATGAAACCGGATTTCGCTGTTCTGAGTTGCTTGCGCTTCGTATCAGCGATATTGGCACCGACATCGATCAACCTACCTTGTCGGTGGTAAGGCGACATGACAGCAAAGAAGATCCCCGATTAAAAGAGCCCACAGCAAAGACACTTGGCCGGGAGGTTGCTATTTCAAAGGAGCTGAGAGACTTGCTGAATACCTATATTAAAGTTAACCGGAACAATACAACGGTGGCGAAAACCCATCCGTTTATATTTGTCTCTCACAAAGATAGAAATGGTCATTATCAGTCAGGGCAACCGCTCATTCAGCGGACAATTAATCATCTCTTTAACACTATAAAGAGTGTCAATCCGGAGCGGTTCTGGGGTATTTCACCACACTTCCCCCGACACTATTTTAACGATCAACTCTCCGCTCGTATTGATGAAGTAAAGCAAGCGGTTTTAGAGGAGGTGAAACGATTAGAACAGCAAGGTTTGCATCAAGCGGCAAAGCAATATGCCAGGGAAAATACCATCACCGAACAACGAGAGCTTGAAATTCGGGCGGAGCTTAACGGCCATTCGTCCCTTGAGTCAGGACGCATTTATCTGACACGAACCGCGAAAAAGCAAGCACATGAAATACGACAAAAAATGCAAGCCACATTAACGCACAAAGCAGAGAGAGGCGGTTATGTTAGCTAAAACAAACAGATCGCAAGGCGCTAAAAGGGCCAAAGCAAAAACAAAATCGGATAAGCGACGCAGCAAAGCAAACTACGAGTTTGATGTTTATGATGATGTTTGGAGATTAGATGCTAATAACTCTTTAAAGTTTAAATTACTCGCTCCGCTGAACCTGGATTCAAGGTTTGAAATTAATTTCAAGCTGGCCCTGGCTGACTATGCGTGTGAGTTCTCATCTGCTTATGTAAGCGGAATTTTCATCTTCACCAGGGCACTTTTCACTGCTGGCGTTAAAGACACGATAAATGAATCACACATCATCAACTACAAGGCTACTCTTACTAAAAGCACAGAGCATAAGCTTGGTAGCATCCGTGCATTTTTGCTCGATTGGTTCGACAAAGAGATTAAAGGCGTAGATAAGAAGGCAGTAGAGTTACTGGATTCGCTAAAGTTATCTGGTAATGAAAAAGGCAGGGCCGTTGCATTAGGATGTCCTTTCAGTGGTGCGTACACATTTGAAGAGCAAGCGGCTTTTATCAACTGGTATGTCGATGCCTACACACAAAAACAGATATCGTTGACCGACTATGCGTTTATCATGGCGTTGCAGCAAACAGGTGCCCGTCCTGGACAGCTTACTCACCTGTATTGTGGCGATTTAATCACAAGGCATGAGGAAGGCATTGACCATTTTGACCTGCAGCTTCCCAATGCCAAAAAGCGAAATGAGGGATTTAGAGGCTCGTTTCAAATAAAAAAGGATGTGAGTGAAGATTTAATGCTGGTGCTAACTGCGCAAGCCAAGGAATCCATCAAAACGATTGAAACGCACTTTGGCATTGAACTAAATTCACAGCAGAAAAGCCAAATCCCGATTTTTCTCAACGCTCGGGAAATCTCAGAGTTATCAAGCTTCAATGAATTTAGACAATTGCAGAAAAACACGCCTGATGCCGTTTGGATTAGGAAAGCAGATGTTGGTTTTTTGGTGTCGAGAATAGCGAAACTTTGTCCTTTAAAAACAACACGGATTAAACTCGATGGTGAGTTTGGGGACTTGCATATCAATCCCAGACGATTCCGTTATACCCACGCAACCAACATGGCAATGCTGGGTGCAAGCGACTATGCCATCGCTGAGGAGTTGGGTCATTCAGATACCCAGAATGTTAAAGTCTACACAGAGTTCAACGAAGATATGGCAGACAGAATTGATGCGGCATTGGCATCCGATTTAACGCCATTAGCGCAAGCATTTTCGGGCACGTTGATTGATAGTGAAAAAGACGCCATTCGAGCCAATGACCCACGCAGTAGGATTAATAACAACGATGGCAACCCTGTCGGGAACTGCGGAAAATTTGGGTTTTGTGCCAATGGCACCATCCATTGTTATACATGCAATAAATTCCAACCCTGGTTGAACGCACCGCATACTGAAGTCCTGAACACTCTGGTTTCCGAGGTTGATCGCAAGAGACAAATGGGCGCAAGTGAGTTTGTACTGCAAGCCAGTAATCGAACGATTAACGCTATCAAGGTGGTTATTGACAAGTGTGAGGCCAGAAAACAAGAATTGGAAAAAGAAGGCGCATTAAATGGCTGATGTATTAGTATTTACACCAAAGCACGAACTGGATTGCCAGAAGAATTATGCGGACTTCATAGCGTTTGCCAAAAACGAATTAACGCTTTTTGCCGACCATGAATTTGAAAGCTCGGACGGCATTCAGAGAGGATGGAACTGTGATAAATGGTCTTGGGTGACATCGAAAGAGCAGAAATTAACCATCGTATTTGGAAACAGTATAAATAGTTCCGAATATATTCCATTCAAGCAACCATTTGCTGATTTTGCTAAAGCGTATGTTCGTTATGAGCAGTCACTAAATCATAAAGATTCAACCAAATGGGCTTTATCTTTAATATGGATCTATAAAGCGCTAGAAGAAAACGCGACTCTAAATGATAGATCTGATGTTGATATTATGCACCTCAATAACACAGTTATTAATCGTGTTGAGGAGCAGATCAAGAGTAGTGAATTGAGTGCTGCCAGCAAGCTTGCTATTGGACTTTCACTTGAAAAGGTATTGAAGTTTATAAAGAATAAGCGATTCAAACTAGACCTACAAGAGTGGTCAAACCCTTTCCCTCGACCATCTGATCCAACCATTAAACTTGATAAGGATAGTCGTAAACAAGTGGAAGACAAATGCCCCTCTGATTACCAGATGTTGCAGGTGGCAGATACCTTTCATCAAGCTAAAACACCTCGACAACAATATTTTTCCAGTCTTTGTGTAATGCTGATGTGTCAGCCCAGTCGCAGCATTGAACTTAACGGCCTTACCGTTAATTCATTGCAAAAAAGTGATAAGGGCAGATGGTATTTAATGTGGCATCCGGCCAAAGGTGGCGATCCGGTTCGTAAATGGATCCCGAAATTAATGGAAGATGTGGTTCAACAGGCGTTTAAAAGGCTGGTTGACATCTCTGCACCTGCCAGAGCTGCTGCAAAATTTGCTCATGAAAATCCCGACCTGTTTATGTTGCACGAACAGTGCATAACACCTGCTAATTTTCCTCAAGACCAGATGTTAACATATAACCAATTCGCCAAGGCAATGGGGTTTAAGGTTGTTGTGAATAGTAACGGATCTCAAGCGAGTTGGGCTTCTGCAGATACAAAGTGGCTCCATAAACTCATCAGTAAATTAAATTGCGTATCGGACTGGAAAAAAGATTTGTTGAAAGGGCGCGTTGTGTCTCAGGATAATGAAATACTGACCAGAATAGCTCTTAAGTCTACAGGGATTAGTATCAAATTCCCAAGCTATAGAGATCTTCGTACGGTGGTTGACCAAAAATACAAAACTACACACTTTCCCAATTATGGACAGACCAAAGTTTGGGATTGTATAACCTTAGTCAGAGAAAACGAATTTCATAGCGAGTTTACTGTTAAGCCGTTTTCCTGGCTCATGGTTAGACAGACCCCATTGAGTGATGCTTTAGGGAGTGCCAGAGATGGAACTGTATCAATCTTTGATGAGTTGTCGATTACCGATGAAGATGGCTCTCCATTACGTATTACTTCTCACCAACCGAGGCACTGGCTAAATACCAAGTTGAAACTGGCGGGTGAAGAAGATTGGCTAATTGCTAAGTGGTCAGGGAGAGCGGATATAGAGCAAAACAAAGCATACGATGGGAGAACAGAAACACAAAAATTGCGGCTAACCAAGCGTATAGGTCAAGTGACCAAGGGTGAAGGAGTGATGACGGTTGCTAAAACTAATCAACTGCTGGAGCCCTATACATCGGATGCGCCTCCTCCGGCCATTGTGTTGCATGATTTAGGCTTACCTGTTTCCTTAAAATCGCTAGGCGTGGACAGAACAGGCGTTGCCCAGTTTACGGGGTTAGGCTTTTGCGTACATAACTATGCAGACAGCCCTTGTGTTAAAAATGGCGACTGTGCGGTCTGTAGTGACCATGTGTGCATGAAAGGACTCCCTCACACGTTAGATGAGCTCAAACGCCTTGAAAAGCTCTATGAAGAACAGTTAGCGGATGCAAAGCTCAAAACTGAAAAGCAGGTATTCGGTGCTGACCGTTGGGTAACGGCTTCTGGCTTTCGACTATCCAAGATAAGAACCATCATTACCATGATGGAAGATCCAGCCAGTCAGGACGGAACACCTATCAGAATCCCTCACGAGTTAGACCCTTCACCAGTTAAACGCTCACTCAATATTGACGAGCAGAGTGTTATTCCTATTTGGGATCTCACAGCCCTAGCATTGTCAGATTTGGAGGAGTAATGGCTTTTGTAACAGACAACAAAGAAACGATTCTTGCGATTATTGACGGATGGACGGGTAAACTGACGTATGATTTGCTATCTGAAAAATTACAGTCGGAGTTGGGTTTAAAGCGCCTTCCATCTCGCCACACCTACATAAAACATGATGAAATCAAACATGCGTTTGACCTGAAAAAAGAAGAGCTGAGAAACAAAAAGTCTGCCGCAATTGAAGAAGCGAAATCTTTATTCGACAGGGACGTTAAACTGAGTAAGCTCCTTGGGAGTTTAAGCAACGATGATGCAACCATTGCCGAGCTAATAAAACGGGTTGAAAAACTCGAAAACGAGAACGAACGGCTCAATTCAGAAAACAAACGACTAGGCGACCAACGGGAGATATTGCTGGAGCGCTTTGCCCGATGGCAACACAATCTACAAAAGATGGATGGCGTAGATTTGAATAAGCTTGCCGCAACAATCGATAACCCATTGCCGGCTAAAAACCGATAAATGATGTATTCATAAGCCTATCTCACAAAGCCGCATGGATGCGGCGACAACACGGTATTTACTGATAACAATTACTCTTCCAGCTAAACGAATGACGCTAACAACGTTCTCACTCGACGTGTTGGAACAAGTCGCACGCATGGGGTGACATGAGCGCTGAGCAAAAATTCAGGGATGAATTCATTTCTCTCTCCATGAATTGCAAATTACTCTGACTCTCCATAAACCCACGCTCTTCAAACGTTCACATGTTAATTCACGGCTATAAATACTCTTGCCCCAATGTTGAATACACCGTAAATTCATTTATATAGAAAACCCAACCCCTTTTTAGGGTTAAGATGTCATTCAAAATGCGCTGCCGTGCGTTGTGGCAATACTTAGCAGCGCAATCGCTATTACAGTTTTAAAAAGAATTTATAGGCTAAAGCCTATCAGGGACTGACTATCAATGTTTGAACAAACGTTTAAGAATATCGACGACATACTGCGCAAAGATGCTGGATGCTCTAGCGAGCTGGATTACACCGAGCAAACCTCGTGGATGCTGTTTTTAAAGTATCTGGACGACCTAGAGTTTGCCAAATCCCAAGAAGCGGAATTGATGGCGCAGGAGTACCGCTACATCATTGACGATACGCACCGTTGGAGCAAATGGGCTGCACCTAAAAAGGCTGACGGCAGTTTTGACCACGATAACGCCCTAACCGGTGATGACTTAATGGAGTATGTTGACGGTGAGCTATTCCCCTACCTAAAAGGTTTTAAGCAACGGGCTGAACACCCCAATACTATTGAGTACAAGATTGGTGAGATATTCGGTGAGATAAAAAACAAAATCCAGAGCGGTTACTCGCTGCGTGATGCGCTGGAAAAAGTGGATGAACTGCAATTTCGCTCACAAGAAGCCAAGCATGAGCTGTCGCACCTGTACGAAGTAAAAATTAAAAATATGGGTAATGCCGGCCGTAACGGAGGCGAATACTACACGCCCCGCCCATTAATTCGCGCCATGATTGACGTGATAAAGCCCAAAATTGGCGAAACCATTTACGACCCTGCTGCCGGTTCCGCGGGCTTTTTATGTGAAGCTTTTGATTATTTACGCCAAGGCGGTGCAGAGAAACGGCAGCTTAAATCCAGCGACTTAACCGTACTGCAAGAAAGTACCTTCTACGCTAAAGAAAAGAAGTCGCTGGCTTATGTTATTGCCATTATGAATATGATTTTGCATGGTATCGAAGCGCCAAATGTGGTTCACACCAATACCTTGGCGGAGAGCCTGCAAGACATCACACCTAATAAGCAGCATGACATTATCCTGGCTAACCCGCCCTTTGGTGGTAAAGAGCGACCAGAAGTACAGCAAAACTTCCCGATCAAAACCGGTGAAACCGCCTTCCTGTTTTTGCAGCACTTTATTAAGTCACTCAAGCCGGGTGGCCGCGCGGCTATCGTGATTAAAAATACCTTTTTATCCAATACCGATAACGCCGCCATCGCCCTACGCAAAGAGCTTTTGGAAAACTGTAACTTACATACTATTCTCGACTGCCCAAGCGGTACGTTTATTGGTGCTGGCGTTAAAACCGTCGTGTTGTTTTTTACTAAAGGTGAACCCACCCAGAACATCTGGTTTTATCAGCTTAATGTTGGCCGTAACTTGGGTAAAACCAACCCACTAAATGACAATGACTTAAAAGACTTTGTACAGTTACAGGCCACTTTTGCTGATTCAGATAACTCTTGGTCAATAGACACTAGCCAGTTGGATAGCAGCACCTGGGATTTATCAGTTAAAAACCCCAATGCTAAAGAAGAGACTGCACTGCGTGAACCCAAGGATATTATCGAAGAAATCATCGCGCTCGATAAAGAGAGTGAAGCTATTTTAGCTAGCATTCAGGAGCTGTTGTAATGGTGTGGCCAAAAGTACCTTTGTCGACTCTGTGCGATATCCTCGATAATCTCAGAAAGCCGATAACACTGAAAGATAGAGTTGATGGCCCTTATCCATATTATGGTGCAACAGGAATATTGAGTTATGTTAATGACTTTATTTTCGATGAAGAATTAGTTCTAGTAGGTGAAGATGGAGCTAAGTGGGGGGTTGGTGATAATTCAGCATTTAAAATTAGTGGTAAAGCATGGGTTAACAACCATGCTCATGTGCTTCGACCTTTGAGAGATAAGGTTTTAGATGAATGGCTTATTTACTATCTTAACGGCACAGATCTATCTGATTTTATAACAGGATTGACGGTTCCTAAGCTAAATCAAGGAAAGTTAAAAGAAATACCTATCCCATTACCACCTATTGAAGAACAAAAACGCATCGTCGCTATTCTCGACCAAGCATTTGCTGATATCGATCAAGCGCGAGCTACCGCTGAGACCAACCTAAAAAGCGCCCGCGAGTTGTTTGATAGCTACTTGGAACAAGTGTTTAGTCAGCGTGGTGAAGGATGGGTTGAAAAGACCGTCATAGAAGTTGCTGCTTTATCCAGAGGGCAAAACCCACCTAAAAGTGAGTTTGTATATGAACCTAAAGACGGATATGTGCGCTTTTATCAAATACGTGATGGGAAATCTGATAAGGACGCTGTGTATGTACCTGAAAGTCCAAAATTACAATATGTAAAAAAAGAAGATATTTTAATGGTAGCTTACCGGCATGTTGGGCGCGCATTCCGTGGAGTAGAAGGGGCATTTAACGTTGCTCTTTGCAAAATATCGAACCGTAATGCTGAAGTATTACATACCGACTATCTATTTCATCTCATTCCTTCAAGTTTCATTAAAGGCGAGTTATTAAAAGTATCTGAAAGATCGCTTATACCTTCCATGTCTATTAGTCATTTAGCTAGTTTGAACATACCTATTCCACCAAAAGAAGATCAAGATGAAATTGTAAAAAAAATAAATTATCTAAAATTAAAATGTGAGGAGCTTGAATCAATTTACAGGAAAAAAATTGCAAATTTAGATGAGCTCAAAAAATCCATCCTTCAAAAAGCTTTTACTGGCGAACTAACGAAAAGCAAAGGAATTGCTGCATGACATTTATCCCGAAGAACAAAGCTAACCGTAACGAAGCCGATACCCGTGCCGATTTAATTGATCCGCAGTTAAAAAGTGATGGTTGGGGTCAGACCGCTGCGAGCTTTATTCGACGGGAAGTCATTTGTCCGGGGCGCATTCTTACAGGTGGTAAACGCAGCCAACCGGTAAATAGCGATTATGTGCTGGTGTATAAAGGCCGCAAACTGGCAGCAATTGAAGCGAAGAAAGAGACCTTAAGTTATACCGAAGGCGTGCGTCAGGCGAAGGATTACGCCCAGCGCCTGCAATGCCGCTTGGCCTATGCTACCAATGGCCATGAAATTTACCAGATTGATATGGTTACTGGTGAGGAGCAGCTGGTAGAACGGTATTTGTCGCCAGATGAATTGTGGTCGCTTACCTTTAGCGCACAAGATGAAACCGCACCTGATTACAAAAAAGTATGGCGCGAGCGCTTTGCCGCAATACCATTTGAGCTAAAAGGTGACTGGCAACCGCGTTATTATCAGGAAAATGCCATTAATAATGCACTAGAAGCCATAGCAGGTGGCAAACAAAGAATACTGCTTACCTTGGCTACTGGCACCGGCAAAACCTGTATTGCTTTTCAAACCGCCTGGAAGTTATTTCAAAGCCGTTGGAGCTTAACCGCCCAGAAAAACCCAGAATTAGCCAAACGCCGCCCACGTATTTTGTTTTTGGCGGACCGAAACATATTGGCCAATCAAGCATTTAATGACTTCGGCCCCTTTGGCGAAGATGCCCTAGTGCGTATTAATCCGGATGAGATTCGTAAAAAGGGCTCGGTGCCTAAAAATGCCAGTGTGTTTTTCACCATATTCCAGACCTTTATGAGTGGCCCCAAAGATGCTGCGGGTGATGACACTCCTTATTTTGGTGACTACCCACCAGATTTCTTTGACCTGATTATTATTGATGAGTGTCACCGTGGTGGCGCTAACGATGAAGGTAACTGGCGCAATATCCTTAACCACTTTTCACCCGCCGTTCAACTGGGTTTAACCGCCACGCCCAAGCGCACAGACAACGTAGACACCTACCACTATTTTGGTGAACCGGTTTACAGCTATACCTTGAAACAAGGCATTAACGATGGTTTCTTAACGCCATTCAAGGTTTACCCCATTGTGGGAACGATGGACGAATATGTCTATACCCCGGGGGACGGTGTTGTAGTGAGTGGTGAGCCGGAGCCAGGTAAGTTATACAAAGAAGGGGATTTTAACCGCATCATTACCATCCCAGAGCGCGAACAGAAGCGTGTTCATTACTGGATGGATTTGTTTAAACCCCATGAAAAAACCATCGTGTTCTGTGCCACTCAGGAACATGCGGGTATGGTTCGTGATTTCATCAACCAGTACGCCAAACAGAAAGGTTGGACAATTAACACCAACTACTGCGTGCGCGTTACCGCTAACGACGGTGCTGCCGGTGAAAATGACCTTAAAATCTTTCAGGACAACGAAAAAACCATCCCCACAGTGTTAACAACGTCCCGCAAGCTTTCTACAGGCGTGGATGCCCGCAATGTGCGTAACATTGTACTGATGCGCCCTTGTAATAACATGATCGAGTTTAAACAGATTGTCGGCCGCGGCACGCGCATGTATGAAGGCAAAGACTACTTCACCATTTATGATTTTGTAAAAGCGCACCATAACTTTGCTGATCCGGAATGGGACGGCGAGCCATTGCCGCCAGAGAAAAGTTGTGAAGTTTGTGGTGATTCGCCCTGCAGCTGCAAAAAAGTACCATGCAGTGTTTGCGGTTTTAGTCCATGCGGCTGCCCGAAAGCTCCTTGTGCCTTATGTGAAAGCGAGCCCTGTGTGTGCGAAAAGCCGGCTTGTAATGTTTGTGGTACTGCGCCCTGTAGTTGTGAACCGACAGAATGCCAGGTATGCAACAGTACACCTTGTATTTGCCAAAAAACTGAGAAAATCACCATCAAACTCAGTGACGGAAAAACACGGCAAATTAAGCATATCTCATCGGTTATGTACTGGTTCGGCGATAAGCCTATTACGGCGAAAGAGTTTGTCGAACGGCTTTTTGCAGACTTGCCACAGTATTTCGAAAACGAAGACCAGCTGCGCGAGATCTGGAGCGACCCGGCCACCAGAGAAAAACTCCTTAAAAGCCTCTCAGAGGCCGGCTACGACGAAGAAAAGCTCGAAGGCATGAAAGAGCTCATAGACGCCAAAGACAGCGACGTATACGACGTGCTGCGTTATATCGCCTATGCCCGTGAGTCAATGAGCCGTGACCAACGTGCTTCTGTGGCTAAACCAAATATTAAAGCGGCGTTTAGTAACGATAAACAGCAACAATTTATAGATTTCGTTCTTAGTAAATACGTCGAAGACGGTGTCGAAGAGCTTTCTACCAGCAAAATGCGCAGCTTGGTCGAACTTAAATATCACACCATTGGCGATGCTGTAAAAGAGCTAGGCTCTACTGCTGCCATACGTGAGGCGTTCATTGGGTTTCAACGGCATTTGTATGAGAGATAGCGATGAAAGTTAAATTTTAAAACCGTTTCTGGCTAATGATGCATTTAGCGTTGTTCGGCTTACTTTAAAATGAGATGCAACGTCAGTCTTAGTTATCAGAGGGTCTGACAACATTGCCGCTGCTTTTTTCACATCGCCATCCGAAAGCGCAAGTTTTCTGCCACCCTTTCGTCCTCTCGCTCTTGCTGCAGCCAGACCGGCTTTAGTCCTTTCAACAATAAGTGAGTGTTCAAACTCGGCTAAAGCACCAAAAATATGAAAAATCAGTTTCCCGGCAGAATTAGTCGTATCGATTGATTCCGTCAAGGATTTAAATCCAATACTGCGTTTCTGCAGATCATCGATAATTTCGACCAAATCCTTCAAGGATCTTGCTAAACGATCGAGTTTCCAAACCACTAATACATCACCTGCACGAAGTGTACGCAGGCATTGCGACAATATAGGTCGATCACGGTGCTTTCCCGTGAGGGACTCATTGAATATTTCCTCACAACCTGCCGCGTTTAGGGCATCGAGTTGTAAATCTGAATTTTGGTCCTGAGTGCTTACTCTGGCGTAGCCAATTATCATAAGAAATGGTACCTAATCTATTCATAGATTGTTGTACGTGTTCGGCGACAATTAGGAT
>NZ_LCWL01000037.1:0-44343 GCF_001441695.1 Alishewanella sp. WH16-1
TTTGTGGGGATCCCTCAGCTGAACTGCCTTACTTGCAAGGTTATCCGGATAACATTCGCCAACAGGTGCAACACTTGCTGGCGACAGGCAAACTGGCGGCAACGCTGGCCGCTCGCTACCCGAAAAATAGCCATAATATTCAAACCGATAAAGCACTTTACGATTACACCCAACAATTAAAGCGGCAATATATGAAAAGTAGTGAGCCGATTAGCAAGGCGGTGTTTGATCCGAAAATTCATATTATTAATAATGCGTTAGGCACTCACACCCAAATCAGCCGGGTGCAGGGTGGTAAATTAAAAAGTAAGAACGAAATCCGTATTGCCAGTCAGTTAAAGCAACTGCCGTTACCATTGCTGCGAATGGTGGTGGTGCATGAATTGGCGCATTTGCGGGAAAAGGACCATAACAAAGCCTTTTATCAGCTTTGTCAGTATATGGAGCCGGCTTATCATCAGTTAGAGTTCGATTTACGGCTGTTTCTGACCTGCCAGGAGCTGGCAGGTTGATTATTTCCTTGGCAGTGCATTGCTGCGCTAGTACGCTATTGCTAAAATTTGCACCGCAACTGATAAGGTAGCATGGTGTTATCGTGGTCAGTCTGTTAATCGGGGTTCAGATGCGTCGATTTATGTTGTTCTGTGGTGTCATTCTGGCACTGCCTGTCTTAGCCAGACCTGCCGGCACCGTTTTTAACAGTGACTTTGAACAAAGCGGCCTTAGCCAGTGGCGCACCCTGGGTGATTGCCAGCTTACCAGCGAGCAACCACGCAGTGGGCAGGGCGCCTTACGTTGCACCAGTGGTAGTCATACACTATTTAGCCGTGATGCCTTGGGCGAGCAAGGTTTGTTGGAGCTTTGGGTGTTGCCGGAGTCAGAACTTACCAGTTACCGTATTCAGGTACTGGTGTCAGATCGCAGCACACTGGATAGTGCCTGGCAGCCGGTCGCGGTGATTGAACATCAAAGTGGCAGCAGTGGCTACAAAGCGCACCGGGTATCGGTTGACGATCCGGGGCGTAAGTTTTTACGCCTCGATATTGAAGCGCAGCATGGCTTTGTGCAGCTGGACGATCTGCAAATAGAACGTATCTTGCTGGCCACCGCGCTGACGAAAAATGAACAGCGCATTATTAGCGGCATTCTGGATAAACTGCGTCGCGATCAAAATATCGAATTACAGGCAGAGTCTTTTCGCAGCTTAGGCAGCAACTACGCGGCACAGCTTGAAGTACAGCGTCAATATCTGGAATATGCTAATGCGCTGCATTCCGGCATTTCACTGGTATTGGCCAGCTCTGAACGCAATAAGATGTCGAACCCGATGGCTTATGCCAGTTTTCGCAACATTATTAGCGATACCAAAAGGGTGACATCAAAAATCCAGCAAGCCCGCTTAAACTCGATGATTAAACCTTTCGGTGATCTGGTAACTGCCACCTTAAATGTGGTCAGTGCCGGTACCTATTCTGCTTTTGCCGAGCCATTTAAATCTTTTCTGGCAACCAGTTTTGACCGCTCCAGTTATCAAAACGCCGGTTTAAGCCGTGCCGACCGCAAATTCGCTGAAGAGCATGGCTTAAAAATTTATCAGGACGCTGAGCGTTTTCTAACCGAGCTGGAGCGGGAATTACAGCAAGTCAGCCAACTGGACAATGAGCTGAGCAATATTCAGCGTACGATTGAAAGCTTCAGGCGTGATTTGGAAAAACACCTGCGGGATACCTTACTGCATGCCAATATCGCCAGCTCGAAAGAGAATATCAGCCGGGTACTCAGTAAAGATGAAAAAGTCCGGCAAAGTATGAGTGCGGCAGTTTCGGGCAATATCAGCCTGAAAGCCGGCTCCTATCTGAATGATGGCAATAATACCGAGCTGATCCGCTTTGTGCTGAAAACCTCAGAATTGCTTGATTCAATGCAGAGTTATAAAGACGGTTTTAACCAGATCACCTCGCAAATGCTCACTTATTACGAGCGATTTGACCGTTCAGTGGCACCAGAACAAAACCCCTTTACCGACAAAGCTGACCGTGAAGCGTGGGAAAATCATGCCAAAAAAGCCCGTGAATATCTGAAGCAATCACGCGAGTCGTTTAACAAAGCTTACCTGTAAGCAATACTCGGGCAAAGCTGCAGCCAACGACTATACTAAAGCTGACGCCAGCCTTGGCGTCAGGTCATTTTCTCTGCTGCGAGGAAAATGCGATGAGCTCATACTTTGCCGAAAGTGAATGGGGCAGGGTCCGCGCTCAGGCTAAGTTACAGTGGGATAGGATCAGCTATGCTGAGCTCGAGCAAGCCCGGGGCAATCCCGATTATCTCGCTGAATTAGTGCAAGAGCGTTATCAACTGGATGAAGACGATGCCCGCCAATGGGTTCAGGAGTTTTTTGACAGTATCTGAAGCCAAAACAAGCCCGGTAGCCGTAATGACTACCGGGCTTTCCCGCTTTTAAGGTGGCCCTCTGCGCTGCATCCGTTATAATAAGCGCACTTTTTTGTCAGTTCGAGGGCCTTATGTTTAAAGCATCTGTTGCGATGTTGCTGTTAGCGGGCGGTTTGGTGTGCAGTCAGGTAGTGCAGGCTGCCGAGCCTCTGACGTTGGAACGTACCATGAAAACCATGGGGTTTGCTTTTAAACAGGCCTCGGAAGCTGCCAATCCGGCAGCAGCTCTACCGCATTTAGAAAAACTGCACCGTTTAACGCATGACGCGAAACGCGCACCTATGCCAACGGATAAAGCTGACGTGTTTCAGGAAGGTCTGGATAAAGTGCTGGCGGAGCTAACCCTGGCGAAGCAAGCAGCCGCGGCAGACGATGCGGTAAAACTGCAGCAGCATTTAGCGGCTGTCGAGCAACTGAAAAAGCGTTACCATAAAGAGCGGCGCTTTAGTTTCTGGCAGTTGATTTTCGGTAAAGTGTAAAAGCGTATTTGCTGTTCAGCGCACGCTCAGCCGCCGCCTCCTAAGCTTAGCTTACTATGCAGCGAAGGAGCTTTAGTGATGAAAGCGAAACAAACTAAGCAACCCCATGCCGAGCGTTACTACTATCAACCACATACGGTGGACTTAAGCAAACAGGAGCAGCGGGCGTTAAGTCTGGTATGGTCTGAGCCGGATGAGCCGGAAGTCACAGCCGTTGATGGCGATACCGAGCATTGCGCGGTGTTGGGGTATAACTAGGTTATAACCGGGTTATAACAAAGATGGCTGCCCGGCGCAGAAGCCGCCGGGCAAGGCTGGTTTAGATATTACGCCAAGCCGACATAGACGTTCTGCACGTCGTCATCATTGTCGATAGCATCTAAAAAGGCTTCGACTTCGGCGCGGGCTGCGTCATCAAGACTGACCGGGTTGTTGGCGCGGTAAACCAGTTTCGCCGAATGCACTTCATAGCCAAAATCTGGCAGGGCCTTGGCAACAGCGTCTAAATCGGTACTTTCGGTTAAGAAAATCACTTCACCGTCTTCGCCTTGCTCAAAATCCTGAGCGCCGGCTTCAATCGCTGCCAGTTCCAGATCGGCGTCGGCGGAAGTGGGTACGGCCTCAATTTGTCCCAGATGTTTAAAATCCCAGGATACCGAACCTGAACTACCTAACTGGCCTTTACGGAACAGGATCCGCATACTTTGGGCACTGCGGTTTTTGTTATCCGTTAAGCACTCGACAATCACCGGCACCTGGTGTGGCGCAAAACCCTCATAAACCACGGTTTCGTAGTTAACCGGGCCATCCAGCAAGCCGGCGCCCTTTTTAATCGCCCGCTCCAGGGTATCTTTCGGCATCGAGGCTTTTTTCGCAGCCTCAACTGCGGCCCGTAATTTGGCGTTCATGCTGGGATCTGCACCATTGCGCGCGGCAACCATAATTTCTTTGGCAAGTTTGGTAAAGATCCGGCCTCTGGCATTGGCCGCATCCATTTTATGCTTGGTTTTCCACTGGGCACCCATAATGCATTCCTGTTAAGCTAAAGAGAAAATTTCGGTCGGCTAGTCTAGCGAATTGCAGCTACCGGCCGCAACCGCTGCCCGGATTTTTTTAATCCGTTAGCGCGCGCTTTGCGTAACTGCGGCCTGTACTGGTGCTTTAGACGTGGAACCTGCAATGAATTTACAACATATCCGGGCAGTGGCTTTTGATTTAGATGGCACCCTGGTCGACTCCAAGCTGGATTTTCGGGCGATCTGTCGCGATATCGGCTGGCCTGAGGGCACGCCCTTACTGGAGCGGCTTTCTCAGCTTGGCGACTGTGCCGAAGCGCAGCGGGCGGCAGACATTATTTATCAGCATGAGATGCGCGGTGCTGAGCAGGCGAGTTGGATGCCCGGCGCCGCCGACTGCTTGCAGCAGTTACAGGCTCAGCAGATACCGCTGGCCATTTTAACCCGCAATATGCGCGCTGCCACCCGCCTGACGCTGCAGCGACTGCAAATACCGATTTCGCTGGTGTTAACCCGCGAGGATTGCGCCGCCAAACCCGATCCTGCCGGTTTATATAGTATCTCGTCCAGCCTGAATATTAGTTGCCAGCAGCTATTATATGTCGGGGACTATGTGTTTGATTTGCAGACTGCAGCGAATGCCGGTGCCTGGTCCTGCTTGTATCTTAATGAAACAAATCAGCATTTTAAGCCGCTGGCAAACTACCATATCGGGCATTTTGCGGAGTTAGCCCGCGCCTTTGCCTGAGCGATATTTGTGCAACGGTTGTCAGGTACCCCCTTTTGGCACTATAGTGGTTGTATAAGAACAACCTATAATAAAGGTGCAAGGTGCTGACGCGTTTAAGGAACAATTTTTATCTGGCAATGATTAGCCTGGTCGGCCTGATTATCACGCTATTTGTTACGCCTTATGGCATTTATCGCTTATTAAGTGGCAATCTGGTGGTGGGCATTGCCGATCTGCTGATTGTACTGTCTTCTATTATTGCCGTGATCTATGCCTGGCGTACCGGTGACACGGTGCGGCCAGGGCAGTTTATGGCGGTTACTTTCTGTGTTGGCGTATTGGTCGTCTGTTTTAGTCTTAAAACCAATGGCATATTCTGGATTTATCCCATTCTGGTTTTTATCTTCTTTCTGGTATCGCCGCTGACGGCAGTGGTCTTGTCGATGCTGATGTTGGGCATCTTGATTGTTACCGACCTAGTGGTGCCGGGCATGATTTTCCAAAGCCACTATCAATTACTGGCATTTGCGGTTACGGCCTTTATTTCCAGCTTTTTCGCCTATGTATTTGCTTATCGGACACAACTACAACGCAGCGAGCTAAAACAACTGGCCAGCATCGACAGCCTGACCGGTGCTGGCAATCGCCATACTTTAAATGCGGAGTTAGAGTTGGCGATGCAACTTAATCAGCGGTTGCAGACTAACTTTGGCGTTATTCTGTTTGATTTAGACCATTTTAAGCAGATTAATGACAACTATGGTCACCGTACCGGCGATGAAATTCTGGTGCAACTGGTGCCGCTGATCAGCAGTGTGTTGCGACAGAGTGACCGGGTATTTCGCTATGGTGGTGAAGAGTTTCTCGTGCTGCTACGTGATATCAATGCGGCCGATTTGCCGCAATTAGCGGAGAAAATCCGGCTGAATGTTGAACGCCGGTTACTGTTACCTGATGCTAAGCCCGTTACCTTGTCAGCCGGAGTTGCCATGCTGCAGCCTGATGAAGACTGGGAGCAGTGGTTACACCGCGCCGATATGGCCTTGTATCAGGCTAAAAACAATGGTCGCAACCAGGTGGTTGCCGCCTGAAAGGAAACCAACAGGCCCACCATGCAATAAATAGCAGGCCTTATCGCTAAATGCCTACAGCGGGCAACCCGCCTGAGGTTTTAATATCGGCATCAGCAAGGGGGCCATACCGTTCAGTACCTGTAATGGCAGCGCTGAAGTAAAGAAATAATCCTCCGCCGCATTACCCGGCAAATAAACCGAAATTACCCCAAAATGCCGATCACCGAGATAAAACGCAAAGGTCGCAGTACGGTTTAACGCCCTGGACGTCACTGTTTGCCCGCGGCTATTTACCGTACTGATCCTGTTGTCTCCGGTACCGGTCTTACCACCTATCAGTGCAATATCCGGCGCCAGCGGTTGGCTAAAATTCGCCTGCAAGCGCCGGCCGGTGCCCTGTTGTACCACTCCTGCCAGACTTTCCCGTAATACTTGAGCAACTTCAGGGAGCATGACCCGCTCTTGCTGCAGTTCGGTGCGGGCAACTTGCACCTCGTAAGGCGTATCAGCGGCAAAATGTAAGCCTTCAATCCGGAACATCGGCAGGCGGCGGCCGTCGTTTTGAATAATACCCATCAATTCCGCCAGTGCCGCAGGGCGGTCGCCAGAACTACCCAGTGCAGTTGCCAGCGAAGGCACTAAATACTCAAAGGGGTAACCCAGCCGCTGCCAGCGCTGGTGAATGTCCCAAAAGGCTTCAATTTCCAGCATAGTGCGAATACGGTTATCCCTGGCACTGCGCGACTGAGTGCGGAACAGCCATTGGTAGGCTTGCTGGCGTACGTCAGCGGTTAAATTGATCGCTTCAGCCAGGGTTGGGTTGGGTTGTTGCTGTAAATAGCCGAGCAACCACAGCTCCAGAGGATGGCTGCGTGCCAAATAGGCTTGATCCGGCAAGCTAAATTCACTTGGAGCATATTTGCGGTACAGTTGCCGCCACTGTGCCGGCGTTTGCGGGTTATCAGCAAAGCGCTGCTGCATAAAGCGGATAAACTCGGCTTCGCCAACCTCAGGGTAAATAAACCGATACCCGGCACTTAACCGATCGGGCGTCTGGCGCAAGCCATTTAAAAACACCTCCAGCCGCTGTTCAGCCGTTAAACGATGATATTTGCGCCAGAACCGCTGCAGGAAACTTACGCCTTCTTTATCAGCAAAGCGGCGCAAATACTGGTCGCGGCGTGGGTCATTGTCGTTTTTTAACAGCTGATAGCTACTGCTCTCACCATGATAAATATTGTAGTTAACAATTTCCTGGGTCAGACGGACAAACGGCAGGTTAATAGACTCATACAGCGCCTGGCGCATCGTCGGTACCATCCGATCTTCTTCACGGCGGAAGTTACTAAAAGTATGCAGGCCGCCGCCGGTGAAAAAGCTGTGGCGGGGATCGGCTGAGAATTCACGGTCCATAGCCGCGTTTAACATCGTCAGTAAACTGACCCCGGGGTTCGCAATCAGATAGTTAATAGCCCACTGTGACAAATTATCCTGTGGTGCAATTTCCAGCAATGCCAAGGCTGAAGCCGGTTGCTCCGCATAAGTTTGGTGCAGTTCAGCGACTAACTCCAGATAGGTTCCCAGCATCCGTAGTTTTGCCGTCGAGCCCAACTCCAGCTTACTGCCTTCATTTAAATCAAAAGGTTGCTCGGCATGGTTGTCGGTTTGTACGCGCAGCTTATTACCGGTAGGCGTACTTTCATACAGCGTAAAACTGTACTTTACACCGCGAATTTGGTCTTCGCGCAGCAAGCGCGGGCCAATAATACCGGCTTTTTCGGCCGCAGAAAGTTGCTCCAGTTGTTGCAAATAGTTTTTGATTTGTTGCTGTAGCGGCAGATCCAAGGTAGTTTGCACTGTTAAATCCAGCCGATCAGTCTGATACAGCGTCCGCTCCAGTAAGGCTGCGACCCGGTTGCGAACCAGCAAGGCGGTTTTATCCAGCTGCGGCCGGCTAACGCTGGCTGGCGTTTGAAAGGCTAATCTGACTGCGCTGGCCTGTTCCAGCCAGGCCTGACTGATAATATTGGCCTGACGTAGCAAGCGTAAATGGCTATCAACCAACTGCTCCAGCTCGTCACGTCCCTGCAGTAGATAATAACTGGGGCGGCGCTGAGCAATAATCAGCGCCATCACCTGGCGCAAAGCTGTACCATGGGCGGCGGTGTTAGGGTTAATGTCTTGCAGCAGCCGGTTGACCCGCTGTGGATCTGCACCGAACCAGGCATGCAGGCCGTCGGCCATGCCATGGACTTCGCCAGCTTGGGGGGTGGCCGCCAGTGGTACGGTATTAATATAGTCCAGCGCGATTTGTTTGCGCCTTTCCATCGTTTCCCGTGCCGGTTGATAAGCGCGCACACTGGCAGAGACCATCTGTTGTAGCTTATCCAACACATCGGCGGTAAAGCCTTGCTCAGAGTGCCGGTACTTTTCAATTTGGGTAGCCAGGGTGCTACCACCGGCGGCGGCCGCTTCACGCCCAACCGCTTTCTGGGTTTGGGCTAAAACAGCGGCGCCAAGGCGCGACCAGTCCACTGCGGGGTTAGCATAGGCAGTTGGTTGAAACAAATCGCGGTTTTCGACATAGAGCAAAGCCCGCAGCAGTAAGGGCGCAACCTGCTCAAATTGCGAAAACTGAAACTCAGGTTTTTGAAAACTAAATAACGGTTGCTGCCGGCAATCAAATACCTGCAGTCCCCATTGATTCTTTTCGGCATAGGGCGGATAAAAACCCAGCTCGGTATAGCGTTGTAGGGCTGGTGAGAACCGGCTTTGCCGGGTAATCGAAAAACCCTGTTCATTTAAGGTTGTCAACCAGGCGGGCAACTGACTGTAGCCTGCCCGTAAATCAAAAGGGCCGCCCTGCGGATAAACCGGTGCCGCCTCTTGCGGTGCCGGCCCGGCCTCGGTGCTGAATGTCAGTTGCTGCGCCAGATAGTGCCATACCCTGGCTTGCAGTACACTGCTGCGCATCTCCTGATAGATTAACCCTGCCAGCAGCACCAGCAACAGTAACCATAACAGCCACTTTAATGGCCGCCAGTTAACAGGTTGTCTCGGCCCCCGGCCTGGCGCTTGCGCTGCGCCGTTTTGTGGTTCACGAGTGTTCTCGAAACGCCGCCGGCTTAATACCGGTGGGGCATCCAGTGGTGCGTCGCCAAGGCGTGGTTCAACCCTTTGTTGATCTGACATAGTAAAACTTACTGCACTTCCTGTGAATTTAGCTGTTTAGCGCGGGCTAGGCGCTGCGGATCGGCTGTCACTTGCCAGCCTTGTAAATTATCAATAATCAGTTGACTGAGTGCTTTGATATGCTCGGGGCGATCATTTAGTGCACTGATATATTCATAGCGCTTACCACCGGCATGTTCAAAGTATTCCTTATTTTCTTCGCCAATTTCTTCGATGGTCTCCAGACAATCGGCGGAGAATCCCGGGCAAAATACCTGTACCGAACCGACACCCTGGCCCGGAAGTGCTTTTAGCGTTTCGTCGGTGTAGGGTTTAAGCCACTCTTCACGGCCAAAACGCGATTGAAAGGTGGTAAGGTACTGCTCGGGTGCTAAACCCAGGCCTTCAGCAATCAGCCGCGAGGTTTTATAGCATTCGCAGTGATAGGGATCGCCATTCAGTAAATAGCGCTTCGGGATGCCATGATAAGAAAATAGCAACTTATCGGCCTGACCATGCTGCTGCCAGTGTGCCTTAATCCGCTCAACACAAGCCGCGATATAACCCGGATTATCATGATAATGACTGACAAAACGTAAGTCAGGCAGCCAGCGACGCTGCATAAAATCCCGCGCCAGTTCATCAAAGGTTGAACCAGAAGTCGAGGCAGAATACTGCGGATACAGTGGCAGCACAATCAGCTTGCGTACCCCTTGTTGCATCATACGTTCCAGCACTGACTGAAAACTGGGGTTACCGTAGCGCATAGCAAAGTCGACCACCACATCGGTGTAGCCCTGAGCCGCCAGTTCGGCAGCCACCGCTTTAGTTTGGCTTACCGTATGAAACAGTAGTGGCGAGCCTTGCTCGGTAAATACCGTTTGATAGGCTTTAGCCGAGCGGCGTGGCCGGATATTCAGAATAACGCCATTTAAAATAAACCACCACAGCAGCCGTGGCACTTCGACAACCCGGGGATCGGATAGAAACTGCTTTAAATAGCGTTTTAATGCTTTTGGGCTAGCCTCATCCGGCGTTCCCAGGTTAGTTAACAGTACGCCAATCTTATCGGCGCGACCATGACTGAAATCTTTGCTATTAATATATCCCATACGGCGCTGTGCTCCTGATTATACTAAAGCCGGCATTACGGCGAAGGAGCCCCGTTAGATCGCCCGGCTTTATAGTGATCTTAGCAGTTTCAGCTGCGTAAACCTATGACTGGAACAGAATATTTAGCATCACTGGTCAGACCGCACTCCGGTACCGGTACGAGGTCTAACCTGTTAAGGTGTAACTGACATCAGGGAGAACTAAATGCGTAGAATCCTCGTTTTTCTGTTGGCGGTGCTACTGGCTGCCAGCGCCGGCTCGATGATCCAAAGCCTGGTGAATCTGCAGGCGATTGCTGCTCTAACTGGCCCTATTGCTACTGCCGAGCAGTTGAGCACCCTCTGGTTTGATTTACGCCATTTTATGCCGGTACTGGCGGCGATTTTCCTGCCGATTATGCTACTAAGCTTAGTGCTAAGCCGTATTGTTTTGAAACGCGCAACGCTGGGTAAGGTGCCGGCCGTTTTTGTTATTACGGCACTGAGTACCTGGGCAGCGTTACTGATAATTAATCAGTTGGCGCCAATGCCAACCTTAATCGCGTTAAATCGTACTCTGGCCGGTACTTTGTTATTGCTAAGTTGCAGTGGTCTGGGCGCGGTTTTTTATCATTATTTTAGTCGTAGCAGGAGCGTCGCATGAGCCTGAGCCGAACCCTATTATTTACGCTGGCGTTAAGTTTGCAGCAGGTTGCGCTGGCTGCGTCATCGCTGCCTTCCTCATTGCCGCCTTCCGGGCCTAAAGTTCAGATCCTGACTGAGGGGTTAGAATATCCCTGGTCACTCAGTTTTTTGCCTTCCGGCGGCTTTTTACTGACCGAGCGCAGCGGGCAGTTGGTGACATTAGGCAGTGATGGTCAGGTGTTGCAAAAACTCGATGTCAATTTACCGGAATTTTATGCCGCTGCGCAGGGTGGTTTGCTGGAAGTGTTACTGGCCGATAATTTCGCACAAAGTGGTCGTTTATTTTTAAGCTATGTCTGCGGTACGGCTAATGCCAACAGTGTTTGTTTGGCCAGCGCCAGTTGGCAGGATAATCAGCTGACTGATGTCAAAAAAATTTTTCGGGCAACTCCAGATCGGCGCGGTGCCGCGCACTATGGCGGTCGGATGGTGCAGCTACCGGATCAAAGCCTGGTGCTAACCTTAGGCGATGGCTTTGATTATCGTGAGCAAGCCCAGAATAAAGCCAATCACTTGGGGAAAATCGTACGTTTACAGCAAGATGGCAGCGTGCCAGCCGATAACCCCTTTGTTGGGCAAGCGGCTGTTGCCGCCGAGATTTTTACGCTCGGGCATCGAAATGTGCAGGGTATTATCTATGATGCAGCAACCGGTAAATTGTGGAGTCACGAACATGGCCCCAAAGGTGGCGATGAGCTGAACCTGCTACAAGCCGGTGTTAATTACGGCTGGCCGGTGGCGACCACCGGTATTGATTACACCGGAGCCCGGATTTCTCCCTTTACCCGCTTTACTGGCATGGCTGAGCCGGTGTACCAGTGGTCACCTTCGATTGCCCCTGCCGGGATGACGCTGTATCGCGGTGAGGCTTTCCCGCAGTATCACGGCAATATCTTTATTACGGCTTTAGCCGGCAAAGCCTTGCACCGGTTGGTGCTGGACGGCGATAAGGTGATAGAGGAGGAAAAGCTGCTCACTGAACTCGATAGCCGTTTGCGTGATGTGCGCACCGGTCCTGACGGCTTAATCTATATTCTGACCGACGGCCCAGCCGGCAAGTTACTGCGCCTGACCCCGCAGTAACTTATCCACAGCACTCCGGTACCGGTCTGACCAGTTTATCCACAGGTCTCCCTTTTTTCTGGGAAAATCAGGGTATGACCAGTTAGTGCTGATGGCCGCCTTCACCATGGGCGTGGCCGTGAGCGATTTCTTCTGCAGTCGCCTCACGTACGCTCAGCACTTCGAGTGCGAAGGTTAGGGTTTTGCCGGCCAGTGGGTGATTGGTATCAACATCCGCCTTAAACATGCCTACTTTGACGATAGTCACTTGACGCTCGCCCTGATCAGTGTTCACCCAGGCCACCATGCCTGGTTTCCATTTTTTAGCTCCCTGCAAATGTTTGACCTGCACGCTCTGAATTGCATCGTCACGACGCTCACCATAGGCATCAACTGGTGCCAGCGTAATTTCGAACGTATCGCCGGCAGTTTTACCTTCCAGCGCCGCTTCTAATTTTGGCAACATCTGATTATGACCATGCAGATAGAGCAGGGGCGCGGCTTTCCGCGAGCTTTCCAGCTCGCCTGAGGCATCGCTTAGGGTGTAGTGGAATTGCACAACGGCATTGTTGGTAATTTGCATAATGATAAGTCTGTTAGCTGATAAAAGTGGCGCCATTATATGGCATCTGCATGCAGATAACAGCTATAGCAGTGATTCAGGCTGCAAAGTAAACTGGTATGACCGGTACCGGAGACCTGTGGGTAAACAGGTCAGACCGGTACCGGAGTGGTGTGGATAAGTGGTGTGGATAAATTAGGTGGCGGCTTTCATGGTGCTGACAAAGTCGCGCAGCTTAGTGAGCAGTAACTCAGGCTCGTGCTGATGCTGCTCAATCAGCTTGACGATAGCCGAACCGCTAATGGCGCCGGCCGCACCATTTTTAATCGCATCTTTTACCTGCTCGGGTGCGGAGATCCCAAAACCCAGCAGCGGTGGCGCCGGATTATAAGCACGAATGCGCGCGATCAGCTCCGAGGTTGGCATTGCGGCCTTGGTTTCGGCACCGGTCACGCCGGCGCGACTTAAAAGATAAGTATAGCCGCGGCCATAAGAGGCGATAGCGCGTAGGTCATCATCATCGACATTGGGCGGCACGATATAAATCGGCGCGATGTTTTGTGCCATCGCGGCCTGGCGGAACAGCTTACTCTCATGCAGCGGCACGTCGGCAATCAGTACCGAGTCGACGCCGGCAGCCGCCGCTTGCTCGTAAAACTTAGTAATGCCTTTAGCCATTACCAGGTTTGAATACAGTAATAAACCAATAGGTACTGCTGGGGCATAGGCGCGGATTTTTTCAATCAGCTCAAAGCTGACTGCCGGCGTGACGCCAGCGGCCAGCGCCCGGATATTGGCATTTTGAATCGTTGGGCCGTCAGCAATAGGATCAGAGAACGGAATACCCAGCTCCAGCGCATCGGCGCCGCCATCGACCAGGGCTTTTAAAATTTCAAACGACAGCTCAGGGTTCGGATCACCAAGGGTCACGAAGGGCACAAAGGCACCGCGGCCTTCGTTATTAAGCCGCTGAAACATCTGTTGATAACGCTGCATCTTATACTCCTCCCTGCTGCGCCGCTAACACGCTATGCACGTGCGCCAAGTCTTTATCACCGCGACCAGATAAATTCACCAGTAACACCATTGGCTCGGTGGCATCAGCTGCAATTTTTAACGCCTGGGCTACGGCATGCGAGCTTTCCAGCGCCGGAATAATGCCTTCGGCTTTGGCCAGATGTTGGAACGCCGCCAAAGCTTCATCATCATTAATCGCCACATACTGCGCGCGACCACTTTGCTGCAGATAAGTATGTTGTGGCCCGACCGCCGGATAGTCTAAACCGGCCGAAATCGAGTACGACTCTTCAATCTGACCATCACTGGTTTGCATAATGGCAGTATAGGCACCGTGCAAAATACCATAGCTGCCGGTACTTAACGCCGCACCATGCTGATGGGTGTTAATACCCAGTCCACCGGGTTCGACGCCAATCAACTTGACGCCGGCTTCAGCAATAAAGTCAGCGAAAATGCCGATCGCATTAGAGCCACCACCGACACAGGCAATCACCGCATCCGGTAATTTGCCCTCGGCTTTTAAGATCTGTTGTTTGGCTTCTTCACCAATCATCCGTTGGAAGTCACGCACAATAGTGGGGAACGGGTGCGGGCCCGCTGCAGTACCCAACATATAGTGCGTGGTTTCATAGGTAGCTGACCAGTCGCGCATCGCTTCGTTTACGGCATCCTTTAGCGTACCGGAGCCAGCCGTCACCGGAATCACGGTCGCGCCCATCAGCTTCATCCGAAACACGTTCGGCTGCTGGCGTTCAATATCTTTAGCACCCATATAGATGCGGCATTTTAAGCCCAGCAGCGCACACGCCAGCGCTGTGGCCACGCCGTGCTGGCCGGCACCGGTTTCAGCGATCACTTCTTTTTTACCCATGCGTTTGGTTAGCAGCGCCTGACCTAACACCTGGTTGGTCTTATGCGCGCCGCCATGCAGCAGGTCTTCACGCTTTAAGTAAATTTTAACCAGCGGGTTAGGGGATAAGTTACGGGTCAGCGTCAGCGGCGTTGGCCGGCCGGCATATTCGGTTAGCAATTGCTGAAACTCGGCTAAAAAGGCCGGATCCTGCTGTGCTTCGACAAAGGCGGCTTCCAGTTGCTTTAACGCCGGTACCAGCAATTGTGGCACGAACATGCCGCCATATTCGCCGAAATAGGGGTTTAGTTTTAACTCACTCATCAGTTCTGCTCACCCTTAGTATTGGTTTTGCTCTGAAAATCGAAATGACGGATGGCGCTAAAGGCCGCCGCCAGTTTAGTGTGATCTTTAATGCCCGGCGCACTCTCTAATCCGGAGTTTAAATCCAGCCCCGCCACCGGTAAGGCCAGCGCCTGCGCCACGTTATCCGGCTTAAGGCCGCCGGCTAACATAATAGGTTGTGCGCTGTTAAGCGCTGACAGTAGCGACCAGTCAAAACTCAAGCCACTGCCGCCATGCTGGCTGGCATGAAAACTATCCAGCAAGATCCGATCGGCCTGTGGGCTAAACGCCGGTAGCTGCTGTTGCACGCGATAGGCTTGCCAAATCTGACAATCTGCCGGTAATAGCGGCCGCAGGGCAGCAAGGTAAGCCTCATCTTCCTCGCCATGTAGCTGCACGGCCGCCAGCTTTAGCGCCTGAGCCAGCCCGGCTACTTCAGCTAGTGGGCTATTGACAAAAACGCCAACAAAATTAAGTTTAGCGGCCTGAACGAGCTGTTGCGCCTGCTCCGGTGTCACATAGCGCGGTGACGCCTTGGCAAAAATTAAGCCGCCATAGTAAGCGCCGGCGTTGGCCACCGCCTTAACATCTTCCATCCGGGTTAAACCACAGACTTTATGCTCGCCGATAATCAGCCGCTGACAGGCAGCTGCCAGATCGGCTTCAGCCATCAGTGAGCTGCCGACTAAAAAGGCATCAGTGATCTGCAGCAGCTCTCGTACCTGCTGATTACGATAAATGCCGGACTCCGATACCACAGTGCGATCAGCTGGGATCAGCTGCCGCAGGCGAAAGCTGGTGTTTAAGTCCGTACTCAGATCGCGCAGGTTGCGGTTATTGATCCCAATTAATTTGGCGCCAAGCTCCACCGCCTGTAAGGTTTCTTCTTCGTTACTGACTTCGGTTAATACCGTCATATTCAGCTCGGCGGCAATGGCCGCTAACAACTGGTACTGCTGGGGTGATAAAATCGACAGCATTAACAGTACCGCATCGGCACCGGCAGCCCGCCCGGCATAGATCTGGTAGGGATCAATGATAAAGTCTTTATGCAGCAGCGGCTTGTCAGATAAGGCGCGCATCTGCTCCAGATACTGATAGCTGCCCTGAAAAAACTCGCTGTCGGTCAGCACCGAGATACAGTCGGCATATTGGTTGTACACCTGGCTAATAGCAGTAAGATCAAAATCCGGCCGAATTAAGCCTTTTGACGGCGAGGCCTTTTTACACTCCAGAATAAAACGGGCGCCAGGCTGCTGCAAAGCGGCCAGAAAATCGCGGCTGGTCGGGCTGACACTGGCGATAAAGTGCTCCAACGGCCTCTCGTCAGCCATAGCCGAGACTTCAGTTAACTTATGGCTGACGATTTTCGCCAGTACCCCGGTAATGGTTTTATTGTGTAATACCAGTTCAGCCACGGCTTAACTCCTGCATTTTTTCCAAGGTCGCCATCGCCTTACCACTGGCCAGTTGTTCCAGTACCGCTCGGGTATTCACTTTTAAATCCTGGCCTAAACCGGCAATTTTTAGCATCGCCGCCACATTTACGGCTACTGCCTGATTATGCGCCTCTTCGCCACGGCCTTGCAAAATGGCCAGCGTCGCTGCCGCATTTTGCTCCGGCTCGCCACCTGCTAAGGCACTAAGAGGAGTAATATTGAGGCCAAAATCTTCCGGCGTAAGCGTAAATTCGCGCAGTGCACCGTCTTTTAGCTCACAGACATAAGTATTGCCATGCAGCGCGACTTCGTCACAGCCGCTACCGTGCACCACCCAGGCGCGCTCAGTACCCAGTTGCTGTAAGGCCTCGGCCATCACCCGGCACAGTGCCGGATCGTAGACGCCAAGTAGCTGAAAAGCAGGTCGCGCCGGGTTAATTAAAGGCCCGAGCAAATTAAAAATAGTTCTGCTTTTCAAAGCATTGCGTACCGGCATCGCATGCTTAATGCCGCTGTGATACAAGGGCGCAAATAAGAAGGTACATTGCGACTCGGCCAGCATGCTGGCTGCCTGTTGTGGGCTTTGCTGAATATTCAGCCCCAGATGCTCCAGCAAGTCAGCAGAGCCCGAACGTGATGACACACTGCGGTTGCCATGTTTTACCACCGGCAATCCCATACTGGCCGCAACGATGGCGGCAGTGCTGGAGATATTAATGGTATTGCTGCCATCACCGCCAGTACCACAGCAGTCGATGCTCGGTTTGGTCGTAGCCGGGAATGGCGCGGCGGCTTGCAGTAGTGCACTGGCTGCACCGGTTATTTCGGCGCAGCTTTCACCGCGTACTTTCAAAGCGGCTAACATAGCGGTTAAATGCAGTGGATCGACCTGACCGGTTACCACAGCACTAAAGAATTGCTCGGCTTGCTCGCGGCTAAGTGCTTTACCCGTCAGCGCTTGTTGCACCAGCGGTAAAACCCCTGCCTCTGTGTTGTTAAGATCTGTCATGCTCTTAACTCCTTAATAAATATTCGATACTTTGCTTAAGCAGCGGCTTGCCCAGCGTAGTTAAAATCGACTCGGGGTGAAATTGAAAACCCAGCATCCGCTCAGTCTCGTTAATCACCGCCATCGGAATATGTCGCTCATTGGCAATTTGCTCAAGGGTGTCTGGCAGTGTCGTCGCCATTAGTGAGTGATAACGTGCCACCGGGAAAGGCCGTGGTAAACCGTTAAACACCGGATGCTCTGCCAGACTAATCGCCGAGGTTTTACCGTGTACGGTTTCGCCGGCGCGGCCGACCACACCGCCATAATGTTCAACGATAGCCTGATGCCCGAGGCAAATCCCCAGCACCGGATACACTCCGGCGCAGCGCTTTAATAACGCCGGCATCGAGCCGGCATCGGCTGGCGCCCCCGGGCCGGGTGATAACACCAGCAGCACCGGGCCGGTTTCCTGCTGCATTTTTTCAAAAATATAATCGGCCGGGACAGTATTGCGATACAGCTTTAAGCTTACGCCCAGCTGTGCAAATTCATCCACCAGGTTGTAGGTAAAAGAATCGATATTATCCAGCAGATACACTGTGCAATTAAGGTTCTGGCTCATCTTAATACCCCGCCGCCTGAATAGCGTTAATCACCGCTTGCGCTTTATTGCGTGTCTCTTCTGCTTCGAGCTTCGCCACTGAGTCAAACACCACCCCGGCACCGGCCTGAATATAGGCCATGCCATCGGCGACATAGGCCGAGCGGATCACGATACAACTGTCAAAATCGCCATTACCGGCCAGATAACCGACGGCACCGCCATAAGAGCCGCGTTTTTTACCCTCAACACCGCGAATAAGCTCAGCGGCCTTCACCTTAGGTGCACCCACTAAGGTACCCATATTCATACAGGCCTGATACGCATGCAGCGCATCGAGCTCCGGTTTTAGCTCACCCACCACCCGCGATACCAGGTGCATCACATAGGAATAACGGTCGACTTTTAGTAACTCTTTCACGTAGCGGCTGCCGGGCGTGCTGATGCGTGCCACATCATTGCGGGCTAAATCCACCAGCATTAAATGCTCGGCTTTTTCTTTTTCATCTTGCCTAAGCTCCAGCTCAATGCGGCTATCCAGGTCGCGATCAATACTGCCATCGGCGGCAAAGCCGCGGCGGCGGGTGCCAGCGATGGGATAAATCTCCACTTCGCGGCTGGCGGCGTTAAACTTTAGCGCCGACTCTGGTGAGGCGCCAAACAGGCAGAACTTGGGGTCTTGCAGATAAAACATATAGGGGCTGGGGTTTAGCTGCTTTAACTTGGCATAAGCCTGCAGCGGCTTAGGGCAGGGCAGCGAGAAACAGCGCGACGGTACCACCTGAAAGATATCGCCGGCGACAATATGTTGCTTTAGCGTTTCGACCTGGGCTTCAAAATCGGCGTCGCTGATATCGACCGCAATCTCTTTGCTGCTGGCGGCTTGCCCCACAGCCAATGGCTGGCTATGCAGTAGCTGCTGTTTTAACTGCTCCAGCCGTTTACCAATAGCAAAGCAGTTGGCAGGAGCCGCTTCGCCGCAAAATACATTGCCCACTAAGCGGCTTTGCTGCGCTTTATGGTCAATGACCAGTGCAGTTTCGGCCAGATAAAACAGATAATCCGGGCACTGATTTTCTTTTACCGGCACCTCGGGCAACTGCTCAATATTGGCCACCATATCATAGCCAATCACCCCGCCTAAAAAGATAGCAAAGGGTTCATCACCCTGGCTGCGCAATTGCTGCTGTATTAAACGTAGCGCACTAAACGGATTAGGTTGGGTTAAACGGCTGACTTCATCTAACAGCGGATCGGGTAGTGCAAACTCGGCGACTAACACAGCTGCAGTGGTCTGACCGGTACCGGAGTGCTGTGGATAACTGCTGGTCAGACCGGTACCGGAGACGTGTGGATAAGTGAGGCTGGCAATGGGGCTAAGCAGATCGGCTAAAAAGGGCAGCAGGGTAAGGCCGTTGCTGCTTAGCGCCGTAATACTCACCTGCTGACCGTTACACTCAATACGCAGTGCGGCGTCGATCAGCATCAGGCTGTTGACACTGTTTTTGCTGTCAATCTCGGCTGATTCCAGCAGCAGTGAGCAGCGGTCGGCTTGACACAGGCTGGCATAAGCCGCTAAAGCATCGCGCTGATAGGGCACAGGTAGCGCAATACTGGCTACCTCGCCTGGGGTGTCTGTGATATGGCTGAAAATCATCTTAATAATTTTCCTTAATTTTTAGTTGGTTAACCTGATGCTATTAGTTTTTTGCCGGTTAACCCCAAAACTGCGCCCAAAAAAAAGCCCGTTTCGGGGGAAACGGGCCTGGGTTTCTAAAGCGAATACAACGCCTACACACGCCCGTTGGGAATGTGCCACCACCAGTTAATCAGTGAAAACGTTGTTAGAAATTGCATTGGCTTTAACTACCTTATTCTTGAACGCCTACATAAAACCGCGAATCGGGCTTGGCGTCAAGCCCTTAATCACAAAAACAAGAAAGAAAAACGTATAAAAGTCTGGACGGCTCTATTGGTTGGCAGCGTGTTGTTGCTGCAACTGCTCAATTTTCTGCCAAAGCTCCTCACTTTCTGCCGTCAGGTCAGCAAATAAACGCATATCGCCATTGCGCTGGGCATGCATTGCTTGCTCCAATTTTTGATCGTACGCTTTGCGCAATTTCTTTACCGGATCGGGTTTTAGCCAGCCAAACATCTGCAGAGTCCTTTTTAATCTTCGTACACTCCATTACGGCATTACACCGCTGCCAGTTCTCTATCATCTACTTTTATATTCGAAGCGGTTATTTCGTAGTAGTAACTTGCCAAACCCGACGCTTCCGGCATAAGCTGAATCTAAAATTAAATTGTGCTGATTTTGTTAAGGTATTGTGCCTACTGAACAGCCGATACTGCTTTTACAGAGCATAATCAGGGAAGACAAGGAATAACGAATGCGGCTTTTTTTGATACTTATACTATCACTTAGCTGGCAGGTGACAGCCAACACCAATACTGCTGGCTTTAGCTATCAGCAACAACCGGTGCCAGCCTGGGTTGAGTTACCGATGACGCAACAGGCTGAACCAGATCGCAGCGAGCCGGTCAGTTATCTGCTGGTAGATGAACAGATAAACTGGTTGAATGCCGAGCCGGTAGCCTATTCTCATATCGCGATGCAAGCCAATACGCGTAAAGGGGTTGAGCAAGCGTCGCAGTATCAGGTCAGCTTCGCACCGGAATATCAGCAGCTTACTTTTCATAGTATCCGGTTAACCCGCAATGGGGATACCAAAGAGCAATTAGGTATCGCTGATATTCGTCTGGTGCAGCGTGAACAGCAGCAGGAGCGGCAGATCTATACCGGTTACGTTACCGCTATGGTGCTGCTTAGCGACATGCAGCCCGGTGACAGACTTGATATTCAATACTCTATTACTGGTACCAACCCAATCTATGGTGGTAAGCGCTCGGTTTACTTTCCGCTGACCTGGTCTGTCGCCGTGCAACAGTTACAACTCCGGGTCTTGTCCAGGCAAGAAAAACTGGCGTATTACAGTAATCAAGCGGCTGTTGCGCCGCAACAACGCAAAATCGGTGATCACTACGAATACCGGTGGCAGCAAAATGCGATTGCCGCAGTAAAAGCAGAAGACAATTATCCGCAGTGGTTTATGCCCTACAGTTTTATTGAATTTAATGAGTTTGGCCATTGGCAGGACGTCGTCGCCTGGGCTATTCCGCTCTATCAGTTTAACGAACCACTGCACGGCGACCTACAGTTATTAGTGAAAAGCTGGCTGGCGGAAAGTCGTTCGCTGGAAGATTATGCCGCGAAAGTTGTCCGCTATGTACAGAACGACATCCGTTACTTTGGGATGGAAATTGGTCTGAACAGCCATCAACCTTACTCACCCAATACCGTGTTTGCCCGCAAATATGGCGATTGCAAAGATAAAACCACCTTAATGATTGCGTTGCTGGCAGCCGGTGGCATCGAAGCCTATCCGGCACTGGTTTCCAATGCTACGCGGGGCCATATTCAGCGGCGCTTGCCAGGCCCTATTGTGTTTGATCATGTTATTACCTATCTGCCTTTAAACGGTAAAGACTACTGGCTGGACGGCACCCGTAGTCAGCAATATGGCAGCCTCGAGCAAAAAGGCCGTCAGTATTTTCAACAGGCATTGTTGATCAAAAACGGCGTAACAGAGCTTACGTCAATACCGATGCCAAGCAACACCGATGGTATTATCGAAACGGAAGAGCGCTTTCAGCTTGCTGCGGTTGGTGCGCCGGTTACTCTCTCAATATCACTGAATTATCAGCAATACGAAGCAGAGTCTTTTCGGGGGATGCTGGACCAGCATGGCCTGACTGAATATGCGAATCATTTGGAACGGGTTTATCAACAGCAATATCCGGGCGCAGACTTAATGGCGGATCCTGTGATTTCTGACGATAAACAGAATAACCAGGTGCAGGTGGTTGCCAGCTTTAGCATCGACAACTTTTGGGATGAAACTGAACCGAGACAGGAGCTGTTGCTATTTGGCGACTACCTCGAGCGCTTTATGCAGTTACCCAAAAATACGCGGCGTAAAATGCCACTCTATATCGAACCTAATGTCCGGGTACAGCATCGGATCCATTTCGATCTGGCAAGCCCGATCGATTGGCAGTTGGGCGATTTACAGGTAAAGATCGATCACCCGGGTTTTGTCTATCAGCGCCAAGTCGACACCAGTGCGACCAGCATTACGGTGGTGCACCACTACCAAAGCAAAAGTGACCACATCACGCCCGAACAAGCCCTGGATTTTGTCAGTGCAGTTAAAAAAGTACGCGATGCGATGTACTTTACAGTGGTAATAGATAAAACCGATCCGGTACCTGAGGTAGAGCTGGATTTAAAGCAGCGACTGCGGGAGATGTTAAAAGCGACGGAAACGCCCTGAAGCGGTTTGGCTTTAACGGTATCTATGCGACAATAGTCCTCTGAATAGGGGACTGCATGAAAATCGATTTACATAGCCACACTAACCACTCAGACGGCCTGCTGCCGGTTGCCGAGCTGTTAGCGCGGGCGATCAGCTGTAATCTGGATGTGCTGGCCATTACCGACCATGATACGGTGAGTGCCTTGCCACAAGCTGCGGCCTGGCTGACAGAAACTCAGGCATCGTTAACGCTGATTAACGGCGTGGAAATTTCTACCGCCTGGCATGAGTTTGAAATCCATATTGTTGGCTTAAATATCAACCCCGATTGCCCACAATTTTTAGCGCGTTTGGCATCACAGCAGCAGCGACGGTTGGAGCGGGCGCAGGAAATGGCTCGCCGGCTGGAAAAAGCGCAAATTCCGGGCGCATTAGAGGCAGTGTTGGCAGAGGTTGGCAACGGCGCCATTACCAGAAGTCATTTTGCACGCTTTCTGGTGAAAACTGGCCGTGCCGATTCTATGAATGCGGTATTCAAAAAGTACCTGGCACGCGGTAAAACCGGCTATGTACCCAATAATTGGGTCGATTTAGCCAGTGCTGTGCAATGGATCCATGATGCCGGCGGCCAGGCTGTGCTGGCGCATCCATTAAAATACAACCTGAACGGGCGCTATTTAAAACGGCTGGTCACCGATTTTGCTGCGGCTGGCGGCGATGCGATGGAAATTATCTCCCCGCAGCAAACGCCGGTACAGCGCCGCGACCTGTGGACACTTTGCCTGCAACATCAGCTAACTGCCTCTGTCGGCTCGGATTTTCATCAGCCAACAACTTGGAATGAGCTGGGAAAGCATCTATATTTACCAGACGATGTCACTCCGGTTTGGGCGAACTGGGGCTTAGTCCCGAAAAGACTAACTCAGGAGCCTGAAGCCACAGCGGTCTTATCCGCTGCACCAACTACTAGCATGGATACGCCAAGATGAGCCAGTTTTTTCATATTCACCCGGAAAATCCGCAGCAGCGCTTGCTTAAACAAGCGGTGCAAATTATCCAAAAGGGCGGTGTGGTGATTTTCCCCACTGATAGCGGCTATGCGCTGGGCTGCCATGTCGGCGATAAAAACGCCATGGACCGCATTATGCAAATCCGTCAGGTTAGCGGCGAACACCACTTTACGCTGATGTGTCGGGATTTGTCGGAGTTGTCGGTTTACGCAAAAGTTGAAAACACCGCCTTTCGACTGATTAAAAATAACACGCCAGGCGCCTACACCTTTATTTTGCGCGGTACCAAAGAAGTGCCTCGTCGGCTGTTAAATGAAAAGAAGAAGACCATCGGCCTGCGCATTCCGGAAAATAAAATCGCGCTGGCGCTGTTGCAAGAGCTGGCTGAGCCTTTATTGACCACCAGTTTGATTTTACCCGGTCAGGAATTTGCCGAGAGTGATCCGGATGAGATGCGGCATCAGTTAGAGCGGCAGGTTGATTTGATTTTGCATGGCGGTATTATCGGTGAAGATCCGACTACAGTGGTTGATCTCTCTGAAGATACGCCGGAGATTATTCGCCAGGGCCGTGGCGATAGCCGGCCGTTTGAATAAGTAACGAGTTAAGATGGCTGAGCAGCTACCGCCGTTAACGATACAGCAGCCGTTACCGCTGGCCTTTGTCCGCGGTGAGGCGGTGCTGGAACGGCCGGAAGACTTGTATATCCCGCCGGATGCGCTTGAAGTTCTGCTCGATACGTTTGAAGGCCCACTGGATTTCCTGCTGTATTTAATTCGCAAACACAAGTTTGATTTGGTCGATTTACCGGTGAACGAAATAACCCTGCAATATATGGAATATATTGAGCTGATGCAGGAGCTGAATTTCGAGCTGGCGGCCGAATATCTGGTAATGGCCGCTATGCTGGCGGAAATTAAATCACGCTTGTTGCTGCCGAAAATCACCAGTCTGGAAGACGATGAGCACGACCCTCGCGCCGAACTGGTGCGCCGCTTACAGGAATATGAAATCTTTAAACAGGCAGCGACCGATCTGGATGCCTTACCGCGCGATGAGCGCGACTATTTTACTGCCCAGGCCAGCCTGGCTGATAATTTCAGCCCGTTATTGATTTTACCGGATGTGGATTTTACTGAGCTGATCAGCGCCTTAAATGACATAGTCAAGCGCAGCAAGGCGCTGGCGCATCATCATATTCAGCGTGAACATCTGTCGACCCGCGAGCGGATGAGCCGTATTCTGGATTTATTGCAGCAGCGGCAGGGTTATCTGGAGTTTGCTGAGTGCTTTGACTTAACTGAAGGCCGGGAAGGCGTGGTGGTGACCTTTTTAGCGATCCTGGAGCTAACCAAAGAAAAGCTGGTAGAGCTGATCCAGGTGGCGCCTTATGCACAAATTCATGTCAAACTGGCGCTAAGTGAGGCATAATGGCGCAGAAAATTAACGATATTCAATTACTGCAACTTGTCGAAGCCGCGATCTTTGCTGCCGAAAAGCCCCTTAGCCGCGCCGAATTGCAAGCCTCCGTGCTGGAGGGCTTTAACGTCAGCGCGAAACGGCTGCTACAATGTCTGAAACAACTGCAGGACGATTACAGTGCCCGTGGCATCCAGTTGATGGAAACGGCCAGTGGCTACCGGTTTCAAACCCGCCCTGAATTAAGTGAACCGCTGGCCAGACTCTGGCCCGAGCGTTCACCGCGTTATTCGCGTGCGGTGCTGGAAACGCTCGCCTTAATTGCTTATCGCCAGCCCATTACCCGCGGTGAAATTGAGCAAATTCGTGGCGTATCGGTTAGTAGCCAGATTATGCGCACCCTGACCGAACGCGGCTGGGTCAAGGTGGTCGGCCACAAAGAGGTACCGGGTCGGCCCGGGCTTTATGCCACTACTGAGGCCTTTTTAGATTACTTTGGCTTACGCCATTTAGACCAATTACCGCCATTGGCCGAGTTTGCAGCCTTGCAGCCGGCAGAAGCGGAATTATTAACCACCGTCGGGATGACAGGAGAGCTCCACTAATGAGTGAAAAATTACAGAAAGTTTTGGCCCGTGCCGGCATCGGTTCGCGCCGCGAAATGGAAGACTATATCAGCCGTGGCCGCGTGACCGTGGATGGTAAACCGGCTAGCCTAGGCGATCGGGTTACCCCGAACCAAGCGATCCGCGTTGATGGTCATCCGGTACAGGTGGCGAGCGAAGAGCAGCAAGTCTGTCGGGTACTGGCTTATCATAAGCCCGAGGGCGAGATTTGTTCGCGTACCGATCCGGAAGGACGGCCCACGGTGTTCTCGCGCTTACCCAATATCAAGGGCGCACGTTGGATCGCCATCGGCCGGTTGGATATCAATACCTCAGGTTTGCTGCTGTTCACCACTGACGGCGAGCTGGCTAACCGCCTGATGCACCCTAAATTTGAAGTAGAACGCGAATACGCGGTGCGGGTTTTCGGTGAGATTAACGATGCCATGATCCAGCGTCTGCGCACTGGGGTGGAACTGGAAGACGGTAAAGCTAACTTTAAACGTATTAAAGCGCTGCCGGGCGAGGGGATTAACCGCTGGTTCCATGTCGTACTTACCGAGGGGCGTAACCGTGAGGTACGCCGGATGTGGGAATCTCAGGGCGCGGTCGTAAGCCGGCTGATCCGGGTACGCTATGGTGACCTGTTGTTGCCTAAGCACTTACCTGCCGGGGGTTATACCGAATATCCGCTGGCTGAAGTCAACTATCTGCGTAACCTGGTCGGGTTAAAAGACGAAGTGGCATCGCTGGTAAAACCGGAAGATCGCACCGAACGGCGTCGCCGCCTGGCCAGCATGAAGCGGGCCGTGCGTAAGCATCAAATTGCCGAAAAAACGCCCGCTAAAAAAACTGAACCCGGCGCAAAACCCAACCGTGCCGAGCCGGCCAAGAAACCGACTGCGACTAAAGGTCAAGCGGGTAGAGGCAACAGCACACAGCGGCAGCCAACCGGCAAAACTCCAACCCGTGAAGGCAGAGGCTAATTATCCACAGCACTCTCCACACGTCTCCGGTACCGGTCTGACCACTTTATCCACAGGTCTCCGGTACCGGACCGACCAGTTACCTGCCTTAACGCACCTTGCTTTTGCGGATCAGCCGGTACAGCAACTCAGGTGATAGCCGGGCGATGCAAGCCGCCAGCTTTTCTTTAAAGCCGCCGATAACAATATAACTGTTACCTTTGCGCAATGCTTTCAGTGTTGCCGTAGCAAACTCATCGGCAGTCATGGCTTTTGCCTGGGCATCGTCCATTTTACCGAGCGCTTCGCCACTGCCGGTTAGTGCATTCATTGATACCGCGGTTTTCACAAAGCCGGGGAAAACCACCGCCACGCGAATACCCTGACTATATAGCTCAGCCCGTACGCTATTGGCCCATAAATGCAGCGCGGCTTTAGCGGCAGAGTAACTGCCGCGGTATTGGGTACCGACTAAACCGGCGACACTGGAGATAAACACCAGCTGGCCGGTGCCTTGTTTTAACATCACCGACAACACCCGCCGACTCAGCGCCACCTGCGCAAAGTAATCAATTTCCATAATTTTGCGATCAGTGTCGCTACTGGTATCCATTACTAGCGCGCGCTGGCTGATCCCGGCGTTATTGATCAGCCAGTCCAGCCGGCCGTAGTGATGAATAATCTTATCAAGCGCTTGCTGCTGTGCAGGCTCATCGCAGATATCCAATGGTACAGTTAAATGCCGCTCTGGATGCGGCAAGCTTTGCTGCACGCGCTCAAGCTCTGTTTTACGGCGGGCGCTCAGCACCACCTTGGCGCCGGCTGCGGAAAATTGCTTTGCCAAAGCTTCACCGATGCCCCCTGACGCACCGGTGATCCAGATCACCTTGTCTTGTAGCGATATTGTCATTGTTATAGCCATCTTAAGATACAGATGGCCGATGTTAGGGGATTTGCGGTGTGACTGTCAAAGTGAAGTCACCATGACTGGTCAGACCCCTGCTTCCCAAAATTAGGGGAGACGTGTGGGCAAACTGGTCAGACCGGTACCGGAGACGTGTGGATAAGTTAGTTGCCGACACGGAATTTTCGGCTAAAGTGGCGTTTAAACAGCATAATGGCGCTAATGCCCATTACCGGGGCGATAATCCAGCTTACCAACTGCCATTGACCAGTCAGCACTTCGGCCAGTAAGCGGCGGCCACCGGCGGCAAAAAAGGCAGTGTATAGCGCGATACCGGTGCCAATCATTGAAGTAAAGTGCTCAATAATCCATTGCCGCGGCTTTAAGCCGGGTTGACGGATATAACGCAAAATCCCAATCACTGTCATAGCACCCACACCGCTAAAGATGATTGATAACAAATCACCGGCAGCAAAACCGACTATTGCCAGCGCAACACTGCCGACCAGCAACGTCCACACCGGTCCCTGATAAGACCATACCCGTAGCTGTGCCAGCTCAGCTTTTACTTTCAGCACACCATAGGCATGGCGCACTGTCACCCAGGTCAATAAGCTGAGTTGTAATAAAAAGAAGGAAAACACACGCCGCTCTGAAATAAATCTCTCCAGCTGTGCCACTGTCCAGTTCGGATTCTGACCATAAACCATGGTGGGGCTATATAACACCATCAGGCACATCAGTACCCCGGAGCCCGCAATTAATAGCATCATCTGGTAGTAAAGCTTACCGGCCGTATTGTGCAGCATACTGCCTTTGGCACTGGCGACCGGCACCCAAAATAGCATCAGGCAAATAGCGCCCAATAAAATGTGCAGAAAAAGTAGAGTTGTATGTAAGTAGTTCATTTAACGCCTCCTTAGGCTGAAAACAAATTCAGCTTACGCCTGCAGTTGCCCGATCGCAGGTGCCGGAAGTCAGGATTTTCGAACATGACTTTTGGCCTATTGCACTCGTTAAGACAAGCGTCATAATAAGCCGATGAAATACCATTTTCCGCTGGCAACTCTGGCCGGCATCCTGACCTGGCTACTGGTATCCGGTATCACTTTGATGCTGCTGTTACGGCTGCCTGCACCGCAGCCTCTGCTGCCAGCAGGCTTGCTGTTGTTAGTCTATGGCATCAGCTTTATCTTACTGACGCAGGAGCAGCACCCGCTGGGTCTTGGTGGCCGCTATGGTCGCTGGTTACTACCGTTGCCACTGCTCTGTGCCTTTGCCTTACAGTGGTTATTACCGACCGCTATTTTCGATTATCTGGCCATCCTGACCATTATCTGGGTCTGTTTGCTACCACATTTGATGTCGCAGCGTTTGGCTTTGCTACTGACTCTGGGCATAGTGGTGCTGTGGTTTGGCTTACAGGCCTATCTGGAACAGCGCAGCCTGTGGATCACCGCAGCCCTGTACGGCAGCTTTCATTTATTTGCGGTACTGATGCAGGCAGCAATCAAAGCTGAGACTGAGGCGCGCGCTGAATTAACAGAAAAGCATCGCCAACTGCTGGCGGCACAACAGCTATTGCAGCTGGCGTCACGCGCGGAGGAGCGTAATCGGATCGTCCGCGATCTGCACGACTTATTGGGGCATCATTTGACCGCGCTGACAATACAGCTACAGATTGCCAGTTATCAGTGCGATGGCGAGGCCAAATTACAGGTAGAGAAAAGTCTGCAACTGGCCAGATTGTTACTTTCTGATGTGCGCGAAGCGGTATCCGCCATGCGCGACAGTTCCGAGCTGGATTTACAGCAGTTATTTACCCCCTTGTTGCAGCATTTGCCGGAAAGCTTGCAGGTTGAACTGGATATTGCCCCCAAGCTAAAAGCCAGTTCTCTAAGCCAGGCTCAGCATCTACAGTATCTGGCGCAGGAAGCTATTAGTAATACTTTGAAGCATGCCAATGCCAGCCGCTTGTGGATCCATGCCAGGGAGGCAGAGCAGGGCATCGCTCTGGGAATTAAAGACAATGGTCAGCTAAAGGCAAGCTGGCAGCCCGGTAATGGTCTGATTGGCATGCGCGAGCGCGTTGCCGAATGTGGAGGTAAACTACATCTTGTCGCTGATGCCGGTGGCCTGGCTTTACAGATCTGGTTACCTCAGGCAGGAGTGGCCAATGTTTAAGGTGCTATTAGTCGATGACCAAAAACTGATCCGCGATGGCATTCGTAGCTTGCTGGCGATATCCGGCAAGGTCGAGGTAGTCGGTGAAGCCTGTGATGGCAGTGAAGTGGTGGCGCTGTGGCAAAGCTGCCGGCCGCAAGTGATCCTGATGGATCTGTCAATGCCGAAAATGGACGGTATCGCCGCCATTAAAGCCTTGAAAGCAGCCGGCAGCGACACGCCGGTGCTGGTATTGACCACCTTTGACGACCATGAGTTAGTGCTGCAAAGCCTGCAAGCTGGGGCCCGTGGCTTTTTATTAAAGGATGTGTCGCTTGATACGCTCATCAAAGCCATTGAGAGCCTGGCGGCCGGGGGCAGCTGTTTTCAGCCCACTATAACCGAGCGCTTGTTGCAGCAACTACCTGGCAGTAGCGATACCCAGTACCGCAAGCCGGTGTTGCCCGAGCCGCTAACTGATAAAGAGTTAGAGATTTTGCGGCTGATGGCGGCTGGCTACAGTAATAAAGAAATTGCCAGCGCGCTGTTTAAATCTGAAGGCACAGTAAAAAACCAGTGCTCGACCATTTTAAGTAAGCTGGGGGTGCGGGATCGCACCCGCGCAGTATTACTCGCTCTGGAGCTGGGCCTTATCACCCCTTAAACTTATCCACACGTCTCCCTTTTTTTGGGAAGAGCAGGGTCTGACCAGTTTATCCACATGTCTCCGGTACCGGTCTGACCAGTTTTACCCACACGTCTCCCTTTTCTTTGGTAAGAGCAGGGTCTGACCAGCTAGCTGCGATAGCCGTTGGGGTTTTGTTTCTGCCAGCGCCAGGTATCGCGGACCATATCGTCCAGCGTTTTCTCTGTTTTCCAACCCAGTAAAGTCAGGGCTTTAGTTGGCTCAGCATAACAGACCGCAATATCACCGGGGCGACGCGGCGCAATCTGATACGGCACCGCGACCTGATTCACTTCGCTAAAGGCGTTAACCATATCCAGCACGCTGTAGCCAACGCCGGTACCGAGGTTAATCGCCTCTATACCTTTACTCTGTTCCAGATATTGCAGCGCCTTTAAATGGCCATTGGCGAGATCCACGACATGAATATAATCACGTACGCCGGTACCATCTTTGGTCGGATAATCGTTACCAAACACACTGAGTTGTTGACGTTTACCAACCGCAACCTGGGAAATAAACGGCATTAAATTGTTCGGGATGCCATTAGGATCTTCGCCGATCTGGCCACTGTCATCGGCGCCGACCGGGTTAAAGTAGCGCAGCAGTGCAATAGACCAGTCCGGTTCGGCTTTTACTAAGTCTTCCAGAATTAGCTCGATCATCAGCTTACTTTGGCCGTAAGGATTCGTAGCCGAGCGTGGCGAAGTTTCCTTAATAGGCACTTCTTTGGCATCACCATAAACCGTCGCCGAAGAGCTAAACACCAGCTTTTTGACGTGGAAATGCCGCATTACCCGGCACAGGGTGACAGTGCCAGCGACGTTATTGTCGTAGTAATGCAATGGCAGTTCGGTCGATTCTCCTACCGCCTTTAAACCAGCGAAATGAACCACCGCGCTGATTTTATACTGACTGAATACTGCCGTAAGCGCGGCCTGATCGCGGATATCACCATTGATACTGAGTAGTGATTTACCCGCCAGTTGTTCGACCCGCTTTAGCGACTCTGCCGAGCTGTTACTAAAATTATCAAAGCTAATCACGTTATAGCCAGCGCGCAGCAAACACAGTGCCGTGTGGCTACCGATATAACCGGCACCGCCGGTTAGCAAAATATAAGAGCTCATAGGCAATCCTTTGGCTAAAAAACGAAGCAGTTAAGGCAAGACTTTTTTATAAGGTTTAACAGTCGCCTTAACATAAACGCCTGCTGCCCAATACGGGTCAGCCGCAGCCCAGGCTTCTGCATCTGCTAACGAGGGGAATTCAGCCACCACCAGCGAGCCGGTAAAGCCGGCTGCGCCTGGATTGTCTGAATCAACGGCGGGCAGCGGGCCGGCCATTAGCAGCCGACCTTCCGTTTTTAATTGCTCCAGGCGGGCTAAATGCGCCGGCCGGGCTTGTAACCGTTTTTCCAGACTATTGGCCGCATCTTCGGCATAAATCATATAGAACATGTTAAAACTCGCTACGCTAGAAATTCTGGCTGCACCTTAGCAGATTTGTGCTTTAAAACCAATTCAGGCCGGCAGGTCGGGCTAGGATTTCCCGGCACAGGCTGTTAGCATGAAGGCGCTTTTTCTAACAATAACTAAAAAAATCCATTCAGGGAGTCCACCCACGCATGAAACGTGAACAATTCAGTTCCAGCCTTGGCTTTATTCTGGCCGCGGCCGGCTCCGCCGTTGGTATCGGTAATCTGGTCGCCTTTCCGGTAATGGCCAGTAAAAATGGCGGCGCCGCCTTCCTTATCATGTACGCGATTTTCGTGTTCTTTATTTGTTTACCCGTGATGCTGGCCGAAATGAGCCTGGGGCGTCACACGCGACAAAATCCACTTGGCGCTTACACCCAAATTGGTCAAAACCGCGCCTGGCGCACTGTGGGTTGGTTGTCGGTAATTACCCCTTTTATGATTGGGGTATTTTATCTGGTGATCACGGTGTGGATTGCCGGTTATCTTGGTAAAGCAGTGTTAGGCCAGCTCGACCAACTGGCTGATCCTGAAGGTTTTAATGTCTTTATTAACAGCAATGAACTCTTTGTGTATATGGCGCTGGTGGTCGGCTTAACCTTCTTAATTCTGCAGGGTGGTGTCAAAAAGGGTATCGAAAAGGCGACTACGGTATTAATGCCGACACTGTTTATCATGCTAATTGCACTGGTAATTTACGTGCTGACACTAGATAACGCCATGTTAGGCGTCAAGTTTTTCCTTATCCCGGATTTTACTAAGCTTACCGGTGAAGTCCTAAATGGTGCCTTGGCGCAGGCATTCTTCTCGTTATCACTGGCAATGGGTATCCTGATCACCTATGGCTCTTATATCCAAAAGCATGACAATATCGTCTCAGCCGGTAAAACCGTGGCAGGTTTATCGTTGTTAGTTGCCGCTTGTTCCGGCTTGCTGATCCTGCCTGCAGTATTTTCGTTTAATCCTGACATTCAAATCGCCGAGTTATCCGAGTCCAGTATCGGCATGATTTTTATGTTTTTGCCAAAAATTTTCCTGGCTTTACAGGCGGATATCGGCTATTTCGGTGCTTCTTTTGTCGCCGCGTTCTTTTTCTTACTGGTGTTTTTTGCTGCCATGACCTCACTGGTATCCATTATCGAAGTGCCGGTGGCCAGTGTGATGGACGGTAAAGGTTTAAGCCGCCGCAAGGCGCTTTACACGCTAGGTGCGGTAATGGTGGCATTGGCGGTAGTATCTGCCTTGTCATTTGGTCGCATAGATTGGCTAAGCAATATTCTGAACTATGGCGGTAACAACAAGTCCTTCTTCGATATGGTTTACGACATGTTCTACGAAACCATTCTGCCGTTAAACGGTTTCTTGCTGTGTTTGTTTGTCGTTTACCGCTGGAAAGCGCACAACCTGGATAAAGAAATCGCCGATGGCAACCCGGGCTTTGCCGGTTCAGTGCTGCAAAAATACGTTAACTTCTCATTGGGTACTTTTATCCCACTGATCCTGTTAATTATTTTTGTAAACACCGTCTCAACCATCTATTTCGGTAAAAACTTACTGTTCTAACTGGTCCAACCGCACTCCGGTACCGGTATGACCTCTGAGGTCTGGCCGGTACCGGAGTGCTGTGGATAACTCAGGCTTGGGTAGCGATAAGGCTTGTTCTGCGGCTGCCGAGGGTGTCGGGGATTTTCCCGAGCTGGCAAGCGGCCTGGCTAACCTGAATGCCTTGCGCCTGACAGCGCTCGGTGAGCAAGGGTAAAAACTTCTCGGCCTGGCGCAGCGCTGCGGGCTGATCAGTATAAAATTGCAGTTGCAGATCCTGGCCCGCCAGTTTAGCGACAGCCAACAGCTGGCCATACTGGCACAAATCAAACTTCATCGTCAGTTGCCAAAGTTTTTGTTTCTCTGCGCCTGGCTTTTTCTCTGCTTCACGTTGCTCGAGTAAAATTTCACTAAACCGGCTTTCTTGTTGCTGCTGCAGCGCGAGCGGAATAAACCACTGCTGGTTTAGCTGCGGCAAATCAGCATTTTGCAGCTGCGATAACTGCAGCAAACTACTGTGGCTGCCCAGTGCCCGCAGCAATTGGCTGGCTTGCTGGTTATCTAACTGGCCAATTTGCTGCGCCAGCTGCTGGATTTTGCCGCCGGCTTTGCTGTTGTCGCTTAACGGTTGACGTAATAAATGTCCTAACAATAATTGAATCGCTACGGCCAGCGTGCCGGCGCCAGTGCTCAGATTAGGCTGAGCCTGCAGTGGCTGAAATTGCAACACGGCTTGCAGCTGTTGCTGGATTTCCGACACACTAAGTACCTGATTACCGCCCGGTTGAGCTTGCCGGACTTGCTGCAGTAATGCCACGACAGCCGCGGGCATTTCCGGCAAGGCAGCCAGTCGGGCCGGACTGCTGCTAAGTAGCGGCAGTAACTGACGCCAGCCCTGCTCAGCCACGTGGTTTGTGGCTTTATCTGCGCCAGATGTCGCTGTTGCCGCGCCCTGGTTGCTCTGCCAGGGTAGCGGTTTCAGAAAATCTTTATTATTAAGCTGTAGTACTTGTTCTGCGGCTACCGGCTGCACTGATAAAAGTATGCCCTTTGGCTCAAATGTGCTACCGGCAGCTGTGCTTGTGGTAGAAGCAGGCTGCAGCTGTAAGTTGACTGGTTGAGTATTGCTGCTGAGCGTTGCAGGAAGTTTCAACGGCTCACCGGCCAGTTGCGCCGGCACCTCCCCCCGGCTTAATTGTTGCTGCAGCATCGCCAGTTGTTTTGGCTCCTGCAACAATCGGGCTTGGGTTGCAGTAAGTGGTATCTCCGTTGCTATCCCGGTCAGAACCTTAACCTGTATCGTCAAGCGCTCAGCATTAAGCTGCTGAAAATTCAATAATAGTGGCAAACCGGGCGGCAGCGGCGGCACTTGCTGCAGCGGCAAGCGCAATACACCTTGCGGCGTTTGCACAACTAACTCGGCAGCTTGGTTAGCCTTAACTTGTAACCGCGCGTAATAGTCTACCCCCGGTTGCAAACGGACATTATGCTGTTCGATATTAGCGCCAGAGAGTTGTAAGACTTTGTCTAAATTCAGTGTTTTCATGCTATTACCGTTAGCCTCGGCTGTTTGAGATTGTTTCATCAACGGCAGCCTGGTGGCAAGCAAACTCTGAATGACGGCAGGCTCTTTTAATGATGACAGCGGAATACTTTGAGTTGCCCGCGGTGTAGCGGTTTGCACCGATAAGGTTCCATGACTGCCTAACTGCAGAGTTATCGGGGCGTTCGTCGTCAGAAAGCGCTGTATCTCTGGTGTCAATATCGGCTTACCATCAAGCAGTGGGCTTTCACCACGGTTAAGTTGCTGCGCAAGTTGCGTTAATTGCTGCGGCTGCAACAAGATAGTGCGCTGTGGCGCCGTCAACGGCAGCGTGATGGCGGCGCCAGTCTGGCTGACGAGGATGCGGATCCCCTGGCCTGGCTCAAATGCCAGTGTCGCTGTTAAAGCTTTGCCGAGGGGCAACTCAGGTAATTGCAGTAATGATAAACGAAGCTCAGCAGCTCCAGAGCGCAGCACTAATAACGGTGCGCCAGCTTGTAACTCAAGTTGTGCCGGATACGGCGTATTTAACACTAAAGCTGCGCCACTCTGAGTAGGCAATGCTTGGCCAGCTCTTAGCAGTGGGAGTAAAGGGTCCATTAACTGAGCTGCCCGTTGCACGCCCGCCTGGGCCTTTGACAGGCAGCGGGAGAAGAATCTGACTGGTCAGACCGGTACCGGAGTGCTGTGGATAAAATCAGCTGGTCAGACCGGTACCGGAGACGTGTGGATAAAGTAGTTGGGGTGGTACCGAACCGCAGCAGAGAGTGTGGTGGATAAGTTGCGGAAAAGATGCTGATCTGGATCATGGCTTAGTACCGGTTCTGATTCGTATTCGTCGCCTGTTATGCTAATATGCGCGCAAATTTTTGCAGAGTCGATAGTTAAGGCCAGTGGATCTTACGCAATCAACCCAATCGCACGCGCAGAGCGCATTGCTCGCTGCCAGCAACCTCAGCTGCGTTAAGCAGGACAGGGTGCTATTTGAGCAGTTATCTTTGCAGCTACATCCCGGTCAGTTACTGCAAATCAAAGGCAAAAACGGCGCCGGCAAAAGCAGCTTATTGCGTATTTTAGCCGGTTTGGCACGGGCCGACGAAGGCGAGCTGTATTATCAGGGGCAAGCTATCGCGCAAAGCCGGGTCGATTATGCGACTAACCTGTGTTTTATCGGCCATCAGAGTGGTATTCATGAACAGCTGACCGCGCTGGAAAACTTACGTTTCTGGCGCGCCGCCTGTGATCTAACACCGGCCGATGATCTGGCCCTGCTGGCGAGCCTGGGCTTAGCCGGTTTAGAAGATATCCCATGCCGGATGCTCTCTGCCGGTCAGCAACGCCGGGTGTCATTAGCCAGGTTATGGACCACTAAAGCCCAAATCTGGATCCTCGACGAACCCTTTACCGCTTTGGATCAAAGCGCTATCGCCACCTTGCAGCAGCATTTTGTTACTCACCTCGAGCAGGGCGGAGCCATTATTCTCACTACTCATCAGCCACTTAGCCTGCAATATGCACAGCTGTTCGCACTGGAGATCCACTACCGATGGTAAGTTTTGTGGTGTTCTTACAGCGCGAGCTAACCTTGTTAGCGCGGCAAAAGTCAGATTGGCTGAATCCGGTATTATTTTTTATCATCGTATTAACACTTTTTCCGCTGGGCGTTGGCCCAGAGCCGAATATGCTGCGTATAATGGCGCCAGGTATTGTCTGGATCGCCGCCTTACTCAGCGTACTGTTGGCGGCTGAGCGGTTGTTTAAAGATGACTACCGTAACGGCGTGATCGAGCAACTGGTCGCATCGCAACAGGCATTAATGCCCTTTGTATTAGCGAAAATCAGCGGCAACTGGCTTAGTACCGGCCTGCCACTGGTGTTGTTATCGCCGTTGGTGGCCTTGCTGTTTGATATGGAAAGTGCCGCCTTTAGCGCGATGGCACTGACACTGCTGCTGGGTACGCCGGTACTGAGTTTGCTTAGTGTGCTTGGCGCGGCCATTACGGTTTCGGCCGATAAAGGGGGCATTTTGCTGGCCCTGTTGATTTTACCGCTGTATATTCCGCTGCTGATTTTTGCCAGTGCAGCGATTGAGGCCGCCAGTATCGGGCTTGGCTATCAGGGGCAGTTGGCAATTTTACTGGCAATAATGTTGTTTGCGCTGGCGCTGGTGCCGATGGCCGTGTGCAGTGCCCTGAAAATTAATGTGAGCTGATATGTTTAAGTGGTTACATCCGCTGGCCAAGCCAGAAACCCTTTATCATTTTTGCGGCAAACTCTCGCCCTGGTTAATGGCCAGTGCGCTTTTCACGCTGCTGCTGGGCAATATCTGGGGTTTGGGCTTTACGCCAACCGATTATCAGCAAGGCGACAGCTACCGTATTATTCATATCCATGTGCCTTCGGCCATTATGTCGATGGGCGCCTATCTGGCGATGGCGATTGCTGCCTTTACCGCCTTGGTGTGGCAAATTAAAACCGCGCAATGGGCTGTATTGGCGATTGCCCCAATTGGTGCGGTATATACAGCTATTGCCCTCTTAACCGGTATGGCCTGGGGTAAGCCAATGTGGGGCGCCTGGTGGGTGTGGGATGCCCGCTTAACCTCTGAACTGATTCTGTTGTTCCTGTATTTTGGTGTCATGGCACTGCATGGTGCCTTTTCAGACCGGCAAACCGGTGCCAAGGTTGCTTCCTTGCTGGCAGTGATTGGCTCGATTAATTTACCCATCATCCACTTTTCAGTGGAGTGGTGGAACACCCTGCACCAGGGTGCGACTATTACCAAATTCGCCAAACCGTCAATCGATCCCAGTATGTTATGGCCGTTGTTGATTAGTTTGCTGGCGTTTAAGTTACTTATGCTGTGGTTAACCTGCGTGCGGCTACGCACCGCTATTTTGGAAAATGAACAGCACCGGCCCTGGGTAAAACAACTGGTAGGTAAAGTATGATGCACAGTCTGAGTCATTTTTTTATGCTTTTTACCGCCAGTCCCGAGCTGCCGCAGAAACTTTTTGGCCTTTTTCCGTTCTATTTCGCCAGCTTTAGTGACTTTTTAGCCATGGCGACCACCGGCATCAGCTATGCGTTTTTTGTCTGGTTATCCTTTGGCTTAACCTATTTATTGCTGGTGGGGTTAATCGTCTGGAGTTACTACCAACACAAACAATTTAAGCAGCAATTAGCCGCCCGGCTGGCACGCGAACAACGAGTTAAGCAGTATCAGGAGCAACAGACCTAATGCAATCAAGACGTCAGAAACGCCTGTTTTCCATTCTTCTAGTCATCGGCCTGATTGCCGGTGCTATCGGTGCCATGCTATTTGCCCTTAGCCAAAATATTAATTTGTTTTATACCCCGGGCCAGCTGGTGCAGGGCCTGGGCGAAGGCAAAATTAAACCCGATGTTGGTCAGCGTTTACGCTTAGGCGGTATGGTGGTGCCAGGCTCGGTGAAGCGTGATGCAACCAGCCTAAAAGTCAGTTTTGATTTAACCGATGACAGTGGCGAAATTGCCACCGTGGAATTTGAAGGTATTCTGCCGGATCTGTTTCGTGAAGGGCAGGGTATCGTCGCACAGGGCTCGTTAAAAAGCGCGACAGTGTTGGCGGCAACCGAAGTGTTGGCTAAACACGATGAAGAATATATGCCGCCGGAAGTCGCCGAAGCGATGAAAGGTATCCGCCACGTCCCGCCCAGCCAGCTAAAGCAGTCTGAGCGCAGCAGCGCTAACTACGGAGGCTAAGCATGATTCCTGAATTAGGGCAGCTGACGCTGACGTTTGCCTTTGCGCTGTCGTTATTGCTGGGTGTAGTGCCATTAGTTGGCAGTTTTACCGCTAACGAGCGGGCCCTGCTGGTCGCTAAGCCTTTAGCCGTGGGTAATTTTGTCTTTACGCTGCTCGCGTTTATCGCGCTGTGCTGGGCGTTTTATCACGATGACTTTACCGTTATCAACGTTGCCACCAACTCCAGTTCAATCCTGCCCTGGTACTATAAACTCACCGCCACCTGGGGCTCACATGAGGGCTCTATGCTGATGTGGGTGATGATTCTGGCAGCCTGGACCGCGCTGGTGGCACAATTTTCCAAGGGCCTGCCCTTGCTGATGCAAGGCCGGATCCTCGGCATTATGGGCCTGATTAACGTTGGCTTTATCGCCTTTTCGCTGTTTATGTCGAATCCGTTTGAGCGCAGCCTGCCGTTTTATCCGGTAGAGGGTAATGATCTTAACCCACTGCTGCAGGACTTCGGTATGATCATTCACCCGCCGCTGCTGTATATGGGCTACGTGGGTTTTGCGGTGTCTTTTGCCTTCGCCATTGCGGCATTAATTGGTGGCAAATTTGACAGCACCTGGGCGCGTTGGGCCAGACCCTGGACCTTAGCAGCCTGGATGTTCCTGACGCTGGGCATTATGCTCGGCAGCTGGTGGGCCTATAAAGAGTTGGGCTGGGGCGGCTGGTGGTTTTGGGACCCGGTCGAAAATGCCTCCTTTATGCCCTGGCTGGTGGGTACGGCGCTGATCCACAGTCTGGCCGTTACTGAAAAGCGGGGTACCTTTAAATCCTGGACCGTATTGCTGGCGCTGGGCGCCTTTTCTCTTAGCTTACTTGGTGCCTTTTTAGTGCGCTCCGGCGTGCTGGTGTCGGTGCATTCGTTTGCTGCCGATCCGGAGCGCGGCGTCTTTCTGCTGATTTTCCTGCTGATTGTCATTGGTGGTTCCTTATTACTCTATGCCAGCCGCATGCATTCGGTACGCAGTCAGGCACGTTATGAGCTGTTCTCCCGCGAAGTGATGCTGTGGGGTAATAATGTGTTTTTACTGACGGCAACCCTGGTTGTCCTGCTGGGTACACTGTTTCCACTGGTACATAAAGAGCTCGGTTTAGGTTCGATTTCTATTGGTGAGCCGTTCTTTAACCAGATGTTTTATTACCTGAATATTCCTTTTGCGTTGTTACTGGGTTTAGGCCCCTGGGTGCGCTGGAAGCAGCAAAAGGCGGCGCCGTTGTTAAAACCCCTCAGCATGGTGGCGGTATTTAGCCTGATCCTGGCCCTGGGTACTCTGGCGGCCACCCAAAGTGTAACAGCGAATCTGGCATTACTGGGGTTATTACTCGGTGCCTGGGTTGGCTTGTCGGCCTTGTTGGAAATTTACCAGCGGCTGCAGCAATTTGGTTCACTGTCTAAAGGTATCGCCAAACTACAGGCCTCGCACTATGGCATGACGCTGGCCCATATCGGTTTTGCGGTGCTGGTGGTCGGTGTAGCGATGACGCTGACCTACAGTGAAGAGCGCGATGTACGGATGGAAATAGGCGATCGGGTGGTGCTGGCCGGTTATGAGTTTGAGCTGCAGGATGTGTATAAGCTGAACGGCCCGAACTATGGCGGCGAGGCGGCAGAGCTGGATGTGCGTACTGTTGATGGCCGCTATGTCACGCATTTACATGCCGAGAAGCGCGAATATAAAATCCAGCGCATGGTAATGACCGAGGCCGCAGTACATGCCCGCTTAAGCCGCGATTTATATGTCTCGCTGGGCGAGGCCTTACCTGGCAACGCCTGGGCGATTCGGGTTTATGTGAAGCCTTTTGTGCGCTGGATCTGGTTAGGCGGCTTGCTGATGTCACTGGGTGCACTGATCGCGCTGCTGGATAAACGCTATCGTCGCCCAACCACCGCGGTGGAGGTGCGACATGCGTAAAGGCTTGTTCTATATTCCGCTAGTGCTGTTTTTAGGCTTGTCGCTGTTTTTATTAAGCGGCCTGTTTTCCGATCCGCGCGAGCGCGATTCCGCCATTATCGGTAAACCACTACCTGCCTTTAGCCTGCCGGATTTAATGAACCCACAGCAGCAGTGGACGCCGGAAAGTTTAAAAGGCGAGACCTTCTTGCTGAATGTCTGGGGTATCTGGTGCCCAACCTGTAATGCCGAGCTGGGGTATATGAGCCAGCTGCGCAACGAGCAGGGTGTGCGAATTATTGGTCTGTACTATGTGTTACCCGAGGATCCGATGTTTGGCGAAGTGTTTGATTTAGCCACCCTACAAAAGGATGTGCAAAGCCGACTACAAAGTTTTGGCGACCCTTATCAGTTCAATATTCTGGATCGCAACCGCCGTTTGTCGATGGATTTAGGCGTAAGTGGCGCGCCGGAGCATTTTATTGTTGATGCCGAAGGCATAGTGCGGGCCCATCATATCGGTGATATTAACCCCCAGGTTTGGCGCAGCAAACTGGCGCCAATTTATCAACAGTGGGTGGCTAAACCATGAAGCCTTTAATTGCATTGCTATTGCTGGTCAGTTTTAGCGTGTTGGCTGATGGCAGCAAAGAGCTGATGACCTTTGAAAGTGAAGAGCAGCGCCGACTCTACGCCCAGTTAACTGCGGAGCTACGCTGCCCGCAGTGTCAAAATCAGAATATCGCCGATTCTAATGCGGTGGTCGCCGTGGATATGCGCGAAAAAACCCACGAATTGGTGCAGCAGGGCTACAGCCGGCAACAAGTACTGGATTATATGATTGACCGTTATGGCAACTTCGTCCATTACCAGCCGCCATTAAACCGCATAACAATCTGGCTCTGGTTATTGCCAGCCCTGGTGCTGCTGGCGCTTTTCCTGTTCCAGCTTAAACGCCGCGCTGGTCAGACCGCACTCCGGTACCGGTCTGACCAGTCAGCAGAGCCTGCACCGTCAGCAGCTAAGGCGGAGCTAGAGCAGCAGCTGGATAACATTATCGATCGCTATCGGAGTAATAAACCATGATCTGGCATCTTGTCGCCGGCGCACTCGCCATGTTGGCGCTAAGTGCCATCTTTATCTGCTGGCCACGCCGTGCCAGTGCGCAAAATAATCAAACGCCGGCTCAGCTATTTGAAGAACGACTGCAGTTGTTGGTATTAGCCCGTGATGCCGGTGAGCTGGCCGAACAGGACTTTGCCAGTGCGGCTTCAGAACTGAAACAACAGTTTCTGGAGCAGGAGCAGCAAGCCGTGCGTTATCAGCAACCCCGGCATAAGGCATTATTTCATTTAAGTTTAGTGTTAGTGGCCGCTGTAATCGTGGCGTTAACCTATAGTCAGAATGGCCATTATCGCCAGTTGACTGATTGGGAGTATGCCCAGCAAAATCTGCCGGCTTTTGGTCAACGCGCCTTATTAGGTGAAGGTGCGCCAATGGAAGAGCGCGACATGCAGTTATTCTCACTGGCGCTGCGTACCAAGTTGGCGAATGAGGGCGATGATGCTGTGGCCTGGATGTTGCTGGGGCGGGTTTGGATGACGCTGGGGATGCTGGAAGAGGCAATTGAGTCGTTCGAGCGGGCGTTAAAGCTGATGCCAGAACGCACACCTTTACTGATCAGCTACAGCCAGGCCTTGATTATGCTTGGTGGTGACTTAAACCTGGCGAAAGCCGGGCAAAGCGTGGCGCAGGTATTAATGCGCGAGCCGGAAAATATCGATGCGGTTTCGCTGATGGCGTTAATTGCCTATGAACGCGGTGATAATGAGCAGGCAATAGCAGCCTGGCAACTGCTGGCAGAGCGCCTTGACGCGGATGATCCGCGGCTGGAGGTGGTAAATGAGCGGCTGGCCGAATTAACTGCCCGCTTAGCACCAACGCCAGCTGACGCAATGGACGGGCGGCAGATTCAGCTTGAACTTGAAGTGGCTGCAGAGCTGGCGGCGGCACACCCGGATGCGATGATCCTGGTATTCGCCCGCGCAGTTGGTGGCCCCCCGATCCCGCTGGCGGCGAAACGGATCCCGATGCAAGCCGGTAAATTGACGGTACAATTAACCACGGCAGATGCGATGCAACAGGGCTGGGATCTGAATCAGGCAGACCAAATTGAAGTGGTGGCACGCATGACTGTTTCCGGTACAGTGGAGCGCTCGGACGCCGATGTGGAAGTGAACTCGGCGGCACTGCGTTTTGACCAACCCGCAATTCGACTTGCCTTAACATTGGAAGATTAGGATGAGCGCTTTGAATACATTTCGTCTTATTAGCAGAGCCGCTACGCTGGTACTATCGCTGGCATTTCTGGCTGGTTGTGCCAGCTCGGAGCAAGCGAAACAGCAGGCGGCAGAGTCTAATGCTGTGCCGCCGCCAGTTTATGATGATCCGCGCGATCCCTGGGAGCGGGTCAACCGGCCACTGTGGGATTTTAACTACGATGTGCTGGATGCCTATGTACTGCGCCCGGTAACCGTCGGCTATATGACGGTGGTACCCAAGCCGGTGCGCAAAGGTTTGATTAATGTCGTCGACAACCTGGGCGAGCCAGCCAGCTTTTTAAATAGTATTTTGCAGGCAAAACCAGAAAAAGCTGCGGTGAGTGCCGGCCGGTTTCTGGTCAACAGCACCGTGGGTATAGTCGGCTTGTTTGATGTAGCCAGTAAAATGGGGATGGAGCCGGCAGACGAAGACTTTAACCAGACGCTTGCGGTGTGGGGCGTTGGCGATGGTCCTTATCTGATGGTGCCTGCCCGCGGCCCTACCACCATTCGTGGCACGGCAGGTGGTATCGTCGATAACCTGTATTTCCCGCTAGGGTTACTGAATACGCCGCTAACCCTGACCCGCGCTGCCATTATGGCGCTGGATGCCCGTGAACAGCTGATGCAGGTCGAAAATATGTTGAACGATTCACTGGATCCGTACTCCTTTGTTAAAGAAGGCTACTTCCAACGGCAACAATTTAAAATTTACGACGGCAATCCACCGCCACCGGAAGAAACCCTGGACGATGACACCCTCGATTTCCTCGACGAAATCGAATAACTTATCCACATATCCACACGTCTCCGGTACCAGACCGACCAGTTTATCCACACGTCTCCGGTACCGGCCTGACCTCCGACCGGTACCGGAGACGAAAAAAAGAGGGACAAGATGATTAAAGTTCTAAGCGTGTTTGGCACCCGGCCTGAAGCTATCAAAATGGCACCGCTGGTTAATCAGCTGAAGCAGGATGCCGCTTTCGACAGCCGGGTTTGTGTTACCGGTCAGCACCGGGAAATGTTAGATCAGGTCCTAAAGTTATTTGATATCAAACCCGAATACGATCTGGCAATTATGAAGCCCGGTCAGGATCTGTATGATGTTACAACCAGTATCCTACTGAATATCAAACCGGTTTTACGTGAGTTCCAGCCTGATATCGTGTTAGTTCATGGCGATACCAGTACGACCTTTGCAGCTGCGCTCGCCTGCTATTATGAAAAAATTGCTGTCGGCCATGTCGAAGCCGGTTTACGTACCGGTAATATTTACAGCCCCTGGCCGGAAGAAGCGAATCGCAAGCTAACTGGCGCCTTAACCCGCTGGCATTTCGCACCCACTCAAACCTCCGCTGATAATTTATTGGCAGAACGGGTTCCGGCAGAGCAGATCGTTATTACCGGTAATACGGTGATTGATGCACTACTGCAGGTAGTTGCGAAAATCGAAAATAACAGCGCATTGAACCAGCAATTTGCAACGCAATTTCCCTACGGCCAGCACGATCGGCGGATGATTTTAGTTACCGGTCATCGCCGTGAAAGCTTTGGTGGGGGTTTTGAGCAGATCTGCGCCGCTTTGTCAGAAATTGCTAAAACCTATCCGGATTGCGATATCGTCTACCCGGTGCATCTGAACCCGAACGTAAAAGAGCCGGTTTATCGCTTGTTGAGCGATGTTTCTAACGTGCACCTGATCCCGCCGCAAGATTATCTGCCTTTCGTTTATCTGATGAATCGCAGCTATCTGGTGTTAACGGATTCTGGTGGTATTCAGGAAGAAGCCCCGTCATTGGGTAAACCGGTATTAGTGATGCGGGATACTACTGAGCGGCCGGAAGCGGTTGCTGCGGGCACCGTGAAGCTGGTCGGCACCGATAAGGCAAAAATTGTCAGCGAAGTAACTAAATTACTGACCGACAAAGCCTATTACGAAAGCATGAGCTTTGCCCATAACCCCTATGGCGATGGTAAAGCCTGTTCCCGTATCCTCGATACCCTGCGCCAACTAAGCTTAAGCTAACCCTCAAAGTTATCCACACGTCTCCGGT